>JBOFLR010000463.1:0-3019 GCA_051657965.1 Dermatophilaceae bacterium | reverse complement strand
GGCGGGTCGGGCGGGCCCGTCGTGCTGGCCGGGCACTCGCTCGGCGGCTACCTCGCCATGGCCTGGGCCGCGCGTCATCCGACCCGCCTGGCCGGCCTGGGTCTGCTCGGCGCCGCGGCGGTGCCGACCGGGCCCGGGGCGGCGCTGTACCGGGGGCTGTCGCGGGTCGAGGCGCGGCTCGGGTCGAGGCGCATGTCACGCGTGCTCGACCGCGAGTTCGACGCGCTGCTCCCGCCCGAGCTGGCCGCGGTGGTCAAGGAGGTGGGCTACGGGTTCGACGGGATCCCGGCGGCGTGGGACGGCGTGATGGGCGAGTGCCGCCCCGCGATGCTGGCCGAGGTCACGGCGCCGGTCCTGCTGTGCGCGGGCCGGTTCGACCAGCTGCGGGTCGACACCCGCCGCTTCGCCCGGGCCGCGCGCTCGGCCCGGTGGGTCCGGGTGGTCGTGGTGCCGGGAGCGCTGCACGTGTTCCCGCTCACCCACCCGCGGGAAACGGTGGCCGCGCTGTGGGAGCTGGTCGCGGCAGCCCGCGGAGGGATGCCGCCGGAGCCGTGACCGGCCATGGACCCGACAGGACGGGCGAGGGCCGCCGGGCCGACGGCCGGGGCGAGGAGTCGACGACTGGTCGCCGGTCCGACGGCCGGTCGCGCGACCGGTGGCCGGGCCGGTGGCTGGGCCGAGGGCCGGGCCGGTGGCCGGGCCGGGGGACGGGCGACGGGTGCGCGTTTCGTCATCCGCTCGGCCGGTCCCGAGCCCCCGCCACCGGCAGGGGTGACAATGGCACGGCCATGTCGCTCTCCACCGCCACCGCCACCGCGGCCGCCGCTCCCGCCACCCCTCGTCCCGTGCTGCCCCCGCTGCGCATCGGGCGGCACGTCATCGAGTCGCCGGTCGTGCTCGCGCCGATGGCAGGGATCACCAACCGTGCGTTCCGCCGGCTCTGCCGCGAATACGGCTCCGCGGGTGCGGCGGCCGGCGGTGCGTCGGGGGCGAGCTGTCTGTACGTGTCCGAGATGGTGACCTCACGCGCGCTGGTCGAGCGCTCGCCCGAGACGATGCGGCTGGTCACCCACGACGCCGACGAGCACCCGCGCTCGGTACAGCTGTACTCGGTCGACCCGACGACGGCCGGGCAGGCGGCGCGGCTGCTCGTCACCGAGGACCGCGCCGACCACATCGACCTCAACTTCGGCTGCCCGGTGCCGAAGGTCACCCGCAAGGGCGGGGGAGCGGCGCTGCCGTGGAAGACCGAGCTGTTCCGCGGCATCGTGCGGGCCGTGGTGCGTGAGGCCGAGCCCTACGACGTGCCGGTCACCGTGAAGATGCGTATCGGCATCGACGCCGACCGCGTCACCTATCTGGATGCCGGGCGCGCCGCCGAGGCCGAGGGCGCCACCGCCGTCGCGCTGCACGGGCGCACGGCGGCGCAGGCGTACTCGGGAGCGGCGTCCTGGGAGGCGGTCGCCCGGCTCAAGGAGGCGGTGCGCTCCATCCCGGTGCTCGGCAACGGCGACATCTGGTCCGCGCAGGACGCCCTCGACATGGTCCGGCGCACCGGGTGCGACGGCGTGGTCGTCGGGCGCGGTTGCCTGGGCCGGCCGTGGCTGTTCACCGACCTCGCGGCCGCCTTCGCCGGGTCGCCGACGCGGGTACGGCCGGGGCTGGGCGAGGTGGTGGCGGTGCTGCGCCGGCACGCGGAGTACCTCGTCGAGTTCTACGACGGCGACGAGCTGCGCGGCTGCCGCGACATCCGCAAGCACATCGCCTGGTACCTCAAGGGCTTCCCGGCTGGGTCCGCGGTGCGCAGCTCGTTGGCGCTGGTCGACTCGCTGGCCGCGCTCGACGCGCTGACCGGGTCGCTGGACCTCTCCGCGCCCTGGCCCGGGCCGGATGCCGAGGGGCCGCGTGGGCGGGCCGGGTCGCCGCGGGTGGTGGCGCTGCCGGAGCGGTGGCTCGACTCGCGCGAGCTCGACGACGCGCAGCGGGCGGCCGTGGCGCAGGCCGAGGTCAGCGTCTCCGGCGGCTGACCTCGGTCGAACAGGCAGTCGGTACTGCACGAAACCGGGACGATGGCACCGGTTTCGTGCACCCCCGGAGCACCCCATCCGTGCAGCCTGTGGATGACGACCACGCAGATCGGCCCGATCGCGCCATGCTGCGTCGTGTGGACCTCGCCCGCACCATCCGTCGCCAGCGCGGTGTCATCAGCACCTCGCAAGCGCTCGAGTGCGGTCTGACCGAGGACGCCCTACGGTGGCGGGTGGCGACCGGTGCGTGGACGCGCATCGGACGGGGTGTCTACCGTGCGCAGACCGGTGAGCTCGACTGGGCTGGTCGCGCACACGCGGCCGTGCTGCGTGGCGGAGAGGGGTGCGCCCTGTCCCTGCGAGCCGCCGAGCACGCGTGGGGTGTGGTCGAGAAGGCCCCACCCGTCATCGTCGTCGCCGTCCCTCGGGGTCGACGAGTCACCCGCCTTCCTGGTACGCGGTTCCGCTGCACTCCTGTGCTCGACGTGGTGAGGCGCGCGGGGCTACCCGTGACCTCCGCCGAGCAGACGGTGCTCGATCTCGGTGACGAGGAGACCGCCTCGTGGCGCGACGCGGTCGCCGCCGCGGCCCGCTGGGTGCAGCGTCGTAGGACCACGGCGCCCCGTCTCGCTGCAGCGCTCGAGAGTCGCCCCCGCCACCGACATCGCCGCGTGCTCCAGGTGGCACTCCGGACGGTGTCCGAAGGTGCCGAGTCGGTGCTGGAGTTCGGGTACGTGCAGCGGGTCGAGATGGCGCACGGGCTTCCCCGAGCCCGGATGCAGGTGTCCGGCGAGCGCGGTCACGGGACGCGGCGGGACTTCGAGTACGAGGCGTTCGGTGTGGTGGTCGAGGTCGACGGGCGGCTCGGTCACGAGGGGGAGTGGCTGTTCGTGGATCGGCGGCGCGACCGCCGGGTCGCGGCATCCGGGCGGGTGACCATGCGCGCTGGTTGGGTCGACGTGGAAGCCGACGCCTGTGAGCTGGCCGTCGAC
>JBOFLR010000462.1:0-3777 GCA_051657965.1 Dermatophilaceae bacterium | reverse complement strand
GGACGGCAGCGGCACGTCGGTCAGCTCGGGGGTGGTGAGGTCACGGCCGCCGAGCAGGCTGCCGAGCCAGCCGAGGGCGACGCGCACCTTGCGCTGCCAGGTCGGGACCATCGCGAGGTGGTAGACGCGGTGCAGCAGCCAGGCCGGCAGCCCGCGCAGCGGCACACCGAGGATCCGCGCGACACCGCGGTGCAGGCCGAGCGTCGCGACCGAGCCGACGTCGCGGTGCCGGTACTGCGTCATCCGCCCGCCGCGCAGCGTGGCGAGCAGGTTGCGGGCGAGCACCCGCGCCTGCCGCACGGCGTGCTGGGCGGTCGCCCCGCACAGAGGTGGCGCGGCGGGGTCCGCGGCGGCCGAGGCGAGGTCGGGCACGGCCGCTCCGTCTCCCGCCGCCCAGACGTGCGGCGCCCCCTCCACCTGCAATGTGGGGTGGGTGAGCAGCCGGCCTCGCGGGTCGGTGGGCAGCCCGATGCGGGCCAGCAGCGGGTTCGCCCGGACCCCGGCGGCCCAGACCACCGTGTCGGCCGCCAGCACCTGCCCGTCGGACAGCGCGACGACGCCGCGTGCGACGGAGGTCACCTCGGTCTGCAGCCGGACGCGGATGCCGCTGCGCGCCAACCGCTCCCGGGCATACTCACCCAGGCGCGGCGGCAGCTCCGGCAGGATCTCGCCGGTCGCCTCGACCAGCTCGAAGCGCAGCTCGTGCGGGTCGACGCCGCGGTGCCGGCGGGCGGCCGCCACGGCCAGGCCGTGCAGCTCGGCCACCGCCTCGACGCCGCTGTAGCCGCCACCGGCCACGACGACCGTGAGGGCGGCCCGCCGCCGGTCCGGATCGGGGGTGTCCGCGGCGAGGCCGACCCTGGTGAGCACCGCGTCTCGCAGCCCGCGGGCCTCGGCCAGCGAGGTGAACCCCATCGCGTGCTCCTCCAGGCCGGGGACCGGCTGGGTACGGGTAACCGACCCGGGCGCGAGCACCAGCTCGTCGTACGTCATCCGGTCCACGACGCCGTCCGGCAGCTCGACCAGCAGGCTGCGCGCCACCCGGTCGACCCGGGTGACCAGTGCGGTGACCACGCGGGTGCGGCGCAGTGAGGTGCGCAGCGGCACGGCGAGGTGGCGCGGCTCGACCGTCCCGGCGGCGGCCTCGGCGAGGAACGGCTGGTAGGTCATCGACGGTGCGGCGTCGACGAGCACGACCTCCGCCTCGCCGCGCCGCAGCCGCTGTTCGAGCCGCCGGGCCAGGGTGAAGCCGACGAAGCCGCCACCCACCACGACGATGCGCGGCGGGCGTGCCGGCGACGACGGGCCGCCGCGGTCCTCGGTCGAGGTAAAGGTCGAGGTCGAGGTCGAGGTCGAGGTCGAGGTCGACTGTGGTGGCGGGTACCTGTGGACGCGTGAGGTGGTCATGCACCGACGCTGCCGTCCGACGGGGGCTCACCACATCGGCCTGCGGCATCGCGCGGGTACGACCGCGGGCTGACGGGTGCGCGACCGTGGTCGCATGCGGCAGGCCGGCCCGCTCCCTAGTCTCGGGGCGTGGCACGGAAGAACGCGGCAGCCCTGGAGCGGGTCGACGCGTGGCTGCGCGGAGCGTGGTGGCGCAGCGACGTCCCGTTCGCCCTGCTGCTCGCGGTCGTCCTGCTGCCGAGCTCGCTGCAGGTGGCCCGCGCGGGCGGGCTGGGCACCGGGTGGGCGGTCGTCATCCCGGCTGCGGTGGCCCTGCAGCTCCTCGCGGTCGCGTTCCGCCGCCGGGCACCGGTGACGGTGTTCGTCACGTGCGCGCTCGCCGAGCTGGTGCTGGCCCTCGCCCCGCACCTGCGCGACCTGCAGAGCGATGCCGTGTACCCCGCCGTGCTGCTGCCCTCGAGCCTGGTCTACCTCGTCGCGGCCTACTCGGTGAGCTCGGCGGGACAGGCCCCCTGGCCGGCCCTCTCCCTGGTCGTCGGCGGGGTCGGGTCGCTCGTCGTGGTGCTGCGCGCCGCGTCGGGGACGACGCTCGCGCGCGGCGTGGCCGACGTGCTCCTCCTCACCGGCCTGCTCCTGGCGAGCGTCGTCGCGGCGTGGGCGCTCGGCCGCTTCCGCCGGCTGCGCGCCGAGCAACTGGTGGCGCTGGCCGAGCGCGCCGCCCGCGCCGAGCGCGACCGCGACCTCCGCCAGCGCGAGGCCGCGGCCACCGAGCGCGCCCGGATCGCGCGCGAGCTGCACGACGTCATCGCCCACTCCGTCTCGGTGATGGTGCGCCAGGCCGAGGGCGGCCGGTACGTCGCGGCGCGCGACCCGGGGGCCGCCGCCGCCGTGCTCGGCACCATCGCCGACACCGGGCGCGAGGCGCTCACCGACATCCGCTCGATGCTCGGTGTGCTCGACTCCGACCCCGACAGGCCGGCCGAGGGCCCGCAGCCCACCGTCGCCGACCTGCCCGACCTGGTGGACCGGCTGCGGGCCGCCGGCCAGCCCGTGCGGCTGCGCGTCGACGGCGAGCCGCAGCCGCTCGACGCGGCGGCGCACCTCGCGGCGTACCGCCTCGTCCAGGAGGCGCTGACCAACGTCGTCAAGCACGCAGGCGGCCACGTCGGCGCCGAGGTCGCGCTGACCTGGACCCCCGAGGCCCTCCAGGTGAGCGTGACGGATGACGGCGCGCCGCGGCCCGCGACCGCCGCCCTCCCCCGGTCCGGACGCGGCCTGGTCGGCATGGGCGAGCGGCTCCGCCTCGTCGGTGGCACGCTCACCGCCGGGCCGGGCGACCGCGGCGGTTTCGTCGCGGCGGGCGAGATCCCGACGACCGCCGCGCGTCGGGCGGAGGGAGGAGCGTGACGCGCGCGGGCGTCATCCGCGTCGTGCTCGTCGACGACCAGGAGCTCGTGCGCACCGGGCTGGCCATGGTGGTGGACGCCCAGGAGGACATGCGGGTGGTCGGGCAGGCGGCCGACGGTGCGCAGGCCCTCGACGTCGTCGCGGTGACCCCGTGCGATCTCGTGCTCATGGACGTGCGGATGCCGAACGTCGACGGCGTCGCGGCGACCCGCGAGCTCGTGCGCCGGCACCCCGAGCGGCCACGGGTCGTCGTGCTCACGACCTTCGACCTCGACGAGCACGCGTTCGCCGCGCTGCGGGCCGGCGCGAGCGGGTTCCTGCTCAAGGACGCGACCGCCGAGGACGTCGTGGCCGCGATCCGCACCGTGCACGCCGGCGATGCCGTGATCGCGCCGTCGACGACGCGCCGGCTCCTCGACCACGTCGCGGCCGAGCTGCCCGGCAGCACGGCCGAGGACCCCGTCGTGGCGGCCCTGACCCCGCGAGAGCGTGACGTCATGGTCGAGATCGCGCGCGGGGCGACGAACGCGGAGATCGCCGCCCGGCTCTACCTCGCCGAGGCGACGGTGAAGACGCACATCGGGCGGATCCTCACCAAGCTCGGGGCGCGCGACCGGGTGCAGGTCGTCATCCGCGCCTACGAGGCCGGCCTCGTGCGCCGAGGCGGGGGATGACGACACCCACGGAGTCTCGCCCAGCCGACTCGCGTCGGCTCGATGTTCGGCGGCGACGCCCGGCGCCCTGCTTGAACCCCCGACGCGCGCTGAACTCACCGACGCTCGCGGCGTCCCCGGACCGAAGGCCCGTCCTCCGCCACCTCGGGCGTCAGTCGACCCGGGCTGCGGCACGCTCGATCGCGAGGCCGGCCTCGAACCGTTGCAGGTAGGCGGCGAAGCCCTCGACATCCGCCGGTTCGGGGCGCACGACGCTGGTGCTCGCACCGGCGAAGATCTCCGTGTCGAG
>JBOFLR010000461.1:0-2566 GCA_051657965.1 Dermatophilaceae bacterium | reverse complement strand
CAGCGGGAGCGACAGGTCCTCGCGGCGATGGGCACAGGCCTGCGCAACGTCGAGATGGCGAGCCGCCTCGGGGTGAGCGAGAAGACGGTCAAGAACCATGTGAACCGCATCTACACGAAGCTGAAGGTCCGCAACCGAGTGCAGGCCGTCCTGGTCTGGCAGGCCGCGCAACGGGCCGAGCTGACTCAGCGGGCCGAGCTCGCGCAGGCCGGCTGACGACGCGCCCATACGGCATCCGGACACGCCCAGCGGCTGACGACGCGCCCGCACGGCATCCGGAATGCCCGCACGGCATCCGGACTGCCTGCACGGCATCCGGACTGCCTGCACGGCATCCGGACTGCCCGCACGGCAACCGGCCTACGCGCCTCGAGCGGCGTCGACGCCCCCGAGCCGAGCCAGGAGCGCCCGAGCCTGCTCGGCCTCCTCGGCGCCGACCTGGCTGAGGCTGGCGTATGCCCGCTCGGTGTACTGCCGAGCGTCTGCCGTGGACCGCGGATCCGGCGAGCCGGCCCGGACCTGCGCCAAGGCGAGCAGAGCGCAGCCCTCGTCGTAGCGGTCGCCGCTGGCCGCGCAGATCGTCAACGCGTCGTCCAGGTGCCGTTGGGCCGCTGAACGATCGCCGAGTCCGTTCGCGGCCCGTCCGAGCACGATGAGCAGCTTCGTCTCGGGAACCCGGTGCTCGCCGCGCCGGGCCTGCTCGAGCCCGGCGATCGCGTGCTCTGCGGCCTCCGGCCATCGCCCGAGGTCGGCGAAGAGCTCACTCGTGACGTTGTGGACGTTGGCTCTCGCGTAGCTGTGGCGATTCACCCGCGCGACCAGCGACAGGGCATCGCGAGCCAGGGGCAGCGCCTCCTCCAGGCGCCCGGCTGCTCGCAGAGCCGAGCAGTAGTTCCCCAGCACGTTGACCCGATAGGGATGCTCGGGGTCGAGGAGGTCCATGGCCCTGGCGAGCCGTTGCAGCGCGTCGTGGGTCCTGCCGAGACGGTGGCACGCCACACTGCCGTGGTTGAGCAGCACGGCCTGGGCGTACGGGTCGGCGAGGATACGCGCGGAGCGCATCGCGAGTTCGAGCACGTCCAGCCACTCGCCGGCGTTCCCCGCGGTGAAGAACGTCGGGAACAGGCTCGCCGCCAGCTGCCAGGCACGCTCGTGATGTCCGTCGGCCTGGGCGTGGCTCAGCAGTGCGACGAGATCGGGCAGCTCGGCCAGTGCCCACCGGGCGAACGCATCCTTGTCGTCGATCGCCGTGCGCTCGTGCCGAGTCGTCGGGTGGCCCATGATCACCGCCATCCCGAGGCCGTCGGCCAGCATGGAGATGTACCAGTCGAGCAGCCGGCCCAGAGCCGCCGACCGCTCCCGGTCGGTGATGCCCGGCGTGTGTTCCGCGGCGTAGGCCCGGGTCAGGTCGTGCATGACGTACGTCTCGCCGGAGAGGTGGAGCAGGTGCTGGGCGTGCAGCTCGGCGAGCAGCACGCGGGCGCGCGGTGGTGAGACGTCGAGAAGCGCCGCCACGGCGTGCACCGTCATCCCACTGATCGGGAGGGGCCCGATGAGACGCAGCAGCCGCTGCGCGTCGTCGCCGAGTGCGTGCTCCGAGCAGGCCAGCAGCTCCCGCACCGACCCGATGCCGTCGTGCTCGAGATCGAGCACGTCGAGTCGGGACCGGGCCTGCGTCATCGCCCCGACGAGGTCGGCGACGTCGAGATAGGCGCCGCGGCCGAGCTGCTCCGCGGCCAGGCGCACGGCGAACGGCAGCCCGTCGCAGAGCCGGATGAGGCGGGAGATCGCTGCCTGGTCGGCGGTGACGACCGCACCGCCCATGGCTGCCGCCAGCAGCTCGTGGGACTCCGCCTCGTCGAGCGGTCCGAGGGTGACCCGCTGGGCCCCGTGGCGCACGGTGAGCCCGGACAGGCGGTTGCGACTGGTGACGATGACCATGGATCCCGGCGCCCCGGGGAGCAGGTCCTCCACCTGGTCGGCGCTCGCAGCGTTGTCGAGAAGCACCAGGAGCCGACGTCCGGCGACGGCGGTGCGCCACAGTGCGACGCGACGTTCAGGGTCCCGCGGGGTCGCCGCCACCCCGATGGCCGACAGCAGCTGGACCAGCGCCGCGGCGGGTGTCAGCGGTTCGTGCCTCGGGTCGAAGCCGCGCAGGTTGAGGTACAGCTGCCCGTCGGGGAACCGCTCGCGCAGCAGATGGGCAGCGCGGACCGCCAGGCTGGTCTTGCCGACCCCGCCGATCCCGACGACGGTCACGATCCGCGTCGCCGGGCTCGGCACCGACTCGGGCGGCTCGAGGATCTCGGCCAGTTCGGCGACACGTCCGCTGAGCGCCTGATCGTCCGGCGGTATCTCCGACGGTGTCGCGTGGAGGCCAGGCCGGTCGGGTCGATCAGGCCGGCCGGGCTGGGCCGCTCGGTCGGGTCGGTCGTGACCGAGTCGGGCGTTCGCCTCGGCGTCCAGCGCGATCGGCGAGCGATCGGCGCCGAGGATCGCTGCATGGGCCGCTCGGGTCTGCGGCGAAGGGTCGACACCCAGGTCGTCGCGCAGCGCGCGACGCAGG
>JBOFLR010000460.1:0-5274 GCA_051657965.1 Dermatophilaceae bacterium | reverse complement strand
CGGTGCCCGGGGCGAGCGAGGACGAGCGGGCCGTGGCGCGGTACCGCTACCTCCTGCGCACGGCGTCCCCGGAGCAGCTCGAGGCGGTGCACGCGGAGGCGTTCGCCAGGCTCACGCCGGAGCAGCGTCAGCAGGTGCTCCGAGAGCTGACCGAGAGCGCACCCGGTGGTGAGCGTCCGGCGTCGGCGGCGCCGCACGATCTCGCCCGCGCCGCGACCCGGGCCGAGATGCGCCAGCCCGGATACCTGCAGAGCACGATGTCGCGTCGGTCGCCCGGGATGGGCGGGGTGTTCGCCGGGTCCATGCTCGGAACGGTCGCCGGTGTGGTGGTCGGATCGATGATCGCCTCGACACTGCTGTCCGGGTTCGACTCCAGTCCGGAGGCCGCGGAGGCGGGCGAGGCAGCTGGGGCTTCGGACGGGGCCACCGACACCTCGCCGACCGACTCGCCGACCGACTCGCCGGCCGACCCGACCGACTCGCCGGCCGACGCCGGTGGGTACGACTCGGGAGGGTGGGATGCCGCGGGCGGCGGTGACTTCGGTGGCGACGTCGGAGGAGGGGGCGACTTCGGCGGCTTCTAGGCTTCTAGCCAGGCCGTCCGAGGGGGTTCTCGACCGGAGGGGTGCGCTCGCGTTCACCTGGCCCGTCGATCGCTCGGTCCGGCAGCCACACCACGAACGTGCTGCCCACGCCGACGGAGCTGAACACGGCGATCCGGCCCTCGTGCGACTCCACGACCTGACGGGCGATAGCCAGGCCCAGTCCGTGACCGTCGGTGCCGGCGTCCCCGGACCGGCGTCCGAACCGGTCGAAGATCCGCTCCTGGTCCATCTCGGCGATCCCCGGGCCGTTGTCCCGTACCGCGATCCAGGCCCAGCCCTGACGCGAGCCGGACGCGACGGCCACCTCACTGCCTCCAGGGGCCAGCCGCACGGCGTTGGAAAGGATGTTGCCGACCGCCCGGGTCAGCGCCTCCGTGTCGGCGATGACGACCGGTCCCGGTGCGAGCCGGAGCGCGAACCGAAGCCCACGCCCGTCGGCGAGCAGACGTAGCTCGTCGACCGCCCCGCGAGCGAGCTCGGAGAGGTCCACCTCGCGGTCGACGAAAGCCCCGGAGCGGGAGCGTGCGGTGGCGAGGAGGTCTTCGACGAGGCGCGCCATGCGGCTGATCGCACGGGTCACCACCGATGCCGACCGTGCCCGTTCGGCCGGCTGGACGTCGTCACGGGACAGCACCGCGTCGACGTTCGCCTGGACCACCGCGATCGGGTTGCGCAGCTCGTGCGAGACGTCGTCGACGAGCCGGCGCTGCGCCGTGAAGGCCGACTCGATGCGGCCGAGCATGTCGTCGACGGTGTCCGCGAGGGTGCGGAGCTCGTCGTGTGGGCCGGTGGCTGCGATCCGGCGGGAGAGGTCGGTGGCGGAGATCTCGCGGGCCGAGGCGGTGATGCGTCCGATCGGTGCGAGCACGCGCCCGGCGACCCACCATCCGATGACGAGACTGACGAGGAACAGCACCCCCAGTGCAGCGATCGAGTACGACCGCAGCGACTCCAGCGTCGAGTAGTTGACGTACTGCTGCACGTCGGTGATGTCGGCCGCCTGGAACTCACCCCCGCCCCGGTAGCGGATGATGCCGTCGGACCCGCGCTCGAACTTCTTCACCGTGACCGGGTCGAGCGGCTCGGCCTCGATCGAGTTCGACAGCGCCAGGTAGACCCCGCCGAGCAGGAGCGCGGTGACGCCGAACAGGAGTGCGGAGTAGGTCAGCGCGAGCCGCACCCGCACCGTACGCGCCCACGGCGGGAGGCGGTCGAGGAGCGGGCCCAGGCGCGGCGTCATCCGAGCGCTCCACTTGCAGGAAAACGCAGTTCGCGCAACCGGTACCCGCGGCCGATCACGGTCTCGAGCAACGGTTCCTCGCCATCGACCGAGAGCTTGCGCCGCAGCGTGCCCACCGTGACCCGGACGGTCTGGGTGAAGGGGTCCGCGTTCTCGTCCCAGACATGGTCGAGCAGCTCCTCCGAGGAGACCAGATGCCCCGGACGCGACATGAGGTAGCGCAGCACCGCGAACTCCTTCAGGGTGAGGGAGAGCTCGCGGTCGCCGCGGCGCACGAGGTGACGCGCGGCATCCAGGACGAGGTCGCCGACCCGCAGCACGGAGGCGGCACCGCCGCGGACGTCGCGCCGGAGCAGTGCACGCAGTCGCGCGGTGAGCTCGGGCAGGGCGAAGGGCTTGACCAGGTAGTCGTCGGCGCCGGCATCGAGCCCGCGGACCCGGTCGGGCAGTCCGGTGCGGGCGGTGAGCATGAGCAACCGGACGTCGTCGCCGGACGGGCCGTCGACCCGGCCGTCGCGCAGCTCCTCGGCGAGGGCGAACCCCGAGCCGTCCGGCAGGTTCACGTCGAGCAGCACGACGTCGTACCCCGTGTACGAGAGCTTCTCCCGGGCCTCGGCACAGGTCGACGCGAGGTCGACGGCGTAACCCTCGCGAGCCAGCCCGATACGCAGCGCCTCGGCCAGGCCCTCTTCGTCCTCCACGATCAACAACCTCACGCGGTCACCGTAGCCGGGCGGATGCCGCTGCGCCCAAAGCTCTTTCGACCACCTTTCGTCCGTGCTTCCGGTGGTTTTCGGCCCTCCCTGGTCACATGGATGACGAGCCGCCACCCGCGGTGGCTCCCGCCGACACCGGCGGACGTCGCACCCGCACCAAGGAGCCGAGAATGACCACTCCGCAGACACCCACCCCCGGGCCGTCGGCCCACGACCCGCACGGTGCACTGCCCGGGCCGGATGACGGCAGCGCCCGCACCGCCCGCCGGACCGCCGGCATCGCCCTCGCCGTGCTCCTCCTCGCCGCCGGCGGCGCCACCGCGGCGTACGCCACGGGCGAGCAGCCCGCCGGCACCGACAGCTACGGCGTCGTGACGACGACCGACGGGTCGGATACCGAGGACCGGACCGCCGACGACCCGGCTACCGGGAAGGGCGCGGCGTCCGACGGATCGACGTCATCCGAGCGTCGCGACTGCCCCGAGAAGAACGGTGGCGGCTCCGGGTCCGGCGACGGCGAGCAGGGCACCACCCCGGCGCCGTCCCCGTCGACCGAGGCGCCCGCGCCGGACACGAGCACGCTGTGAGCGTCTACGACTCCCCGCAGCACGCCCGGCCGCAGCAGGCGTCGTCGGGTTCGCTCACCGAGGTGGCGTACCCCTCCCCGTCCGGGGAGGGGGCGCCCCTGGAGCGCGCGCTGTTCGAGGTCAAGCGCGTCGTCGTGGGTCAGGACCACATGGTCGAGCGCATGCTCGTCGGACTCCTCGCCCGCGGGCACGTCCTGCTCGAAGGCGTTCCGGGGGTGGCCAAGACGCTCGCCGTGCGCACCCTCGCCGACGTCATCGGCGGCAGCTTCACGCGGCTCCAGTTCACTCCCGACCTCATGCCGGGCGACATCGTGGGCACCCGGGTGTGGCGGCCGTCGTCCGAGAGCTTCGACACCGAGCTCGGCCCGGTGTTCGCCAACCTCGTGCTCGCCGACGAGATCAACCGTGCACCCGCGAAGGTGCAGTCGGCCCTGCTCGAGGCGATGGCCGAGCGGCAGGTGAGCATCGGCGGCCGCAGCCACCGGCTGCCCGACCCGTTCCTCGTGCTCGCGACGCAGAACCCCATCGAGTCCGAGGGCGTGTACCAGCTGCCGGAGGCGCAGCGCGACCGGTTCCTCCTCAAGGTCGACGTCGGCTACCCGACCGAGGTCGAGGAGCTGACCATCCTGCAGCGGATGAGTGTCGACCCGCCCCGGGCGCAGGTCGTGCTCGACCCGGAGCGGGTGGCCGGACTGCAGCGGTCGGCCGACCGGGTGTTCGTCCATCACGCCATCGCGAACTACGCGGTCGCGCTCGTCATGGCCACCAGGGAGCCGGCCCGGTTCGGTCTCGGCGGGCTCGACGGTGTCGTCGACTTCGGGGTCAGCCCGCGCGCCACCCTCGGACTGATCGCCGCCGGCCGGGCGCTGGCCCTGCTCCGCGGCCGCGACTACGTGCTGCCGGGCGACGTCGCCGACCTCGCCGCGGACGTGCTGGCCCACCGGCTGGTGCTCTCCTTCGACGCGGTCGCCGACGGTATCGACCCGCGGTCGGTCGCCGACGCCGTGGTCGGCGCGGTGCCGCAGCCCCGGGTCGCCCCCAGCCAGGTGGATGACGGTGCCACCGGCCCGGTGCCCGCTCCGGTCCCTGGTGCCGGTGTCTCGTCGCCGTCGGGAGGGTCGGCATGACCCTCGTCTCGCCCACCGATGTGGGCCGCAACCCGGAGCGAGCCTTCCAGGCGCTCGACCTCGTGGTGCGCCGTCGTCTGGACGGCCTGCTGCAGGGGGAGCAGGCCGGGCTCAGGCTCGGCCCGGGATCCGATCCGGAGGAGGTGGTGCGGTACCGGCCGGGTGAGGACGACGTGCGTCGTATCGACTGGAACGTCACCGCGCGCAGCACGGAGCCGCACGTGTGGCGACCTCGGGCCGAGCACGAGCTCGACACCTGGGTGCTCGTCGACGAGACACCGAGCATGGACTTCGGGACGACGACCATCGAGAAGCGCGACCTCGCCGCGTGGGGCTCGGCCGCGGTGGGCCTGCTCACCGACGGGCCGGGCAACCAGGTCGGCGTGGCTCGGATGACACCGGCCGGGCTGCGGTGGCAGCCCCCGTTGCCCGGCCGGGCCAGTGCGCGGCGCACCCTACGCGCCGCTCAGGAGGCCCCTCGGGCGGCGGCCCGGACCGACGACACGACTCTCGCCGAGGCGTTGGGCGCGCTCGAGCGACGCCGTCGCCGGCCGGGCCTGCGCGTCGTCGTCTCCGACTTCGTCGAGCCGGACGGCACCGTCGACCGGCCGCTCCCGTGGGAGCCGGCGTTGCGGCGGCTCGCGGCTCGGCACGACGTCGTGGTCGTCGAAGTGCTCGACCCTCGCGAGCTCGACCTCCCGGACCTCGGGCTGGTCGTGCTCGCCGACCCCGAGACCGGCCGTCGGCGCGAGATCTGGACCTCTCCGGACCTGCGCCGCCGCTACGCCGAGACCGCCGCCCGCCACCGCGCCGCGGTCGGCGAGGCGGTGCGTGCCTGCGGTGCCGGACACGTGCAATTGCGCACCGACACCGACTGGGTGCGTGACCTCGCCCGCTTCGTCGTCTCCCGGCGCCAGGTGCGCCGGGGACCCGTTCGAAGGACTCGCTGATGACTTTCCTGTCCCCGTGGTGGTTGCTCCTGCTCGTGCCGGTGCTCGC
>JBOFLR010000459.1:0-3773 GCA_051657965.1 Dermatophilaceae bacterium | reverse complement strand
CTCACCCGCCCCCGATGCGTCGCTGCCGAGCGGTCCACTCACGCATCCGCGCCGGGTAGCCGGTGAGGTTCACGTCGTAGACGGGGATGCCGAGCGCGCGGGCCACGTCGAACGCCTCCGGCCGCGACGGGAGCGCCCGACGCGTCCATTCACCGTCGTGCGCGATGAGCACCACCGTGGTCGCCGTGACGTTGGTGGCCGGCTCGACGTAGGCCTCGACGCCCCGGCGACTACCGATGAACTCGGCCAGATGGGCGCGGGCAGCGGCGAGGTCACTGCCTCCCCGCGGGGACGAGCGCGCCGTGCGTCGGCTCCACCAGGCCATGTGCACACGATAGAGGCAGCGGGTACGAGACCCGGACAGCCCGGAGCGCGAGGCGGTCCACCAGACTCTCTCGGCAGGGCCGCAGGGGACCACGGCGCCTCGGCGAGAACCGAGGCACCTACGCGCGTGAGGCACCTGCCGCACCTCACTAGAGTGAGCAGGAGCCAGCGCCCGACGAAGGAGTGCACCACCGATGTCAGAACGCGTGAAGATGCCGGCCCTCGGCGAGTCCGTCACCGAGGGGACGGTGACGCGGTGGCTCAAGAGCGTCGGCGATCGCATCGAGGTCGACGAGCCGCTGCTCGAGGTCTCCACGGACAAGGTCGACACCGAGATCCCCTCGCCGATCGCCGGGACCTTGGAGGAGGTGCTCGTCCAGGAGGACGACACCGTGCCGGTCGGCGCCGACCTCGCCGTCATCGGAGACGGCGCCGGCGCCGGGTCGGATGACGCCGCGTCCGCATCGGCCCACGACGCGGGCCCGCGGCCCGCGGCCGACGCCGAGACCCCCGGCGTGGCGGTCGACGATGCGCCCGCTGCTACGGACGAGAACGGCTCGCCTCCGCCTGCCGAGGCACCGCCGCACCCTTCGGACCCGGCGTCCGTGGCGCAGGCGGGCGACGAGGGCGGTCAGGAGCCGGCACAGCCCTCGGTCGACGACGCTGATGTCCGACCCGCGTCGTCACCCGTGCCCTCCACAGACACCGGCCCGCCAGCGGGTTCTGACGGCGGGACCGTGGTGCCGATGCCCGCTCTCGGTGAGTCGGTCACGGAGGGAACGGTCACTCGGTGGTTGAAGCAGGTGGGCGACGAGGTGGCCGTCGACGAACCGCTGCTCGAGGTCTCCACCGACAAGGTCGACACCGAGATCCCTTCACCCGTGGCCGGCACCCTCACGACCATCCTCGTCGGTGAGGACGACACGGTACCGGTGGGCGCCGACCTGGCCGTCGTCGGCGGGTCGGGTGGCACACCGGACGTCGGCACGTCGAACGGCACGCCAGACCATGCGTCAGCCACGAACGCCGCTCCCCCAGAGCAGGCACCTCGACCACCGGCGTCTGATCAGCCCGAGCCGGCGGGCCCAGGGACCGCAGCGACGCAGGACGACACGTCCCCCGACGTCGTCACTGCGACCGCCGACCAGCAGGCGCCTGCCCCCACACCTCCTGAGCAGCCGGCTCGGGCTGTCGACGCCCAGGCACCCGCGCCGGCGCGTGGGCCCGAGCAAGCCGGTGCGGCGAACGGCACGATGGACCGGGCGGCATCCGGCACCGACCACAAGGAGGACCGTGACGCCGCCGCCTACGTGACCCCCTTGGTCCGCAAGCTCGCCTCCGACCGCGGGATCGACCTCGGGAGCATCGACGGCACCGGAATCGGTGGCCGCATCCGGAAGCAGGACGTCCTGGCGGCCGCGGATGCCGCCGAGGCCGCCAGAGCGGCGGCGGCCGTACCACCGAGCGCAGCCACCGAGGCGACGACCGTCTCCGCCACGGGTGCGCCGGCCGCACGTACACCAGCACCCCGCTCGGCCGGCACCGCGCCGTCGCAGGACACCGCCGACCTGTCCAAGCGCGGGACGACCGAGACGATGACCCGGCTGCGCCGCACGATCGCCCGCCGGATGGTCGAGTCGCTCCAGGTGTCGGCACAGCTCACCACCGTGGTCGAGGTGGACGTCACCCGCATCGCACGGCTTCGTGAGCGGGCGAAGGCGGAGTTCGCGGCGCGAGAGGGAACCAAGCTGAGCTTCCTGCCGTTCTTCGCGCTCGCCGCGGTAGAAGCGCTCAAGACGCACCCGATGGTCAATGCCAGCATCGAGGGCGACGACGTCACCTACCACGGTGTCGAGCACCTCGGCGTCGCTGTCGACACCGAGAAGGGGCTGCTCGTCCCGGTGCTCAAGAATGCGGGCGACCTCAACATCGGCGGTCTCGCCAAGGGCATCGCCGACGTGGCGGAACGCACGCGGAGCGGGAAGATCATGCCCGACGACCTCGCCGGCGGCACGTTCACCATCACCAACACCGGGTCGCGCGGAGCGCTGTTCGACACCCCGATCATCAACCAGCCGCAGGTCGCCATCCTCGGCACCGGTTCGGTCGTCCGGCGGCCGGTCGTCGCCACCACCGACGACGGTGGCGAGACCATCGCCATCCGCTCCATGGTCTACCTCGCCCTCTCCTACGACCACCGCCTCGTCGACGGCGCGGATGCCGCCCGCTTCCTCACCGCGATCAGGTCACGACTCGAGGAAGGCGCCTTCGAGGCCGACCTCGGTCTCTGAGCCCGCCATGACACGAGTCGCCGTCACCGGGAGCTCCGGTCTGATCGGGTCCGCCCTCGTCGCCGCGCTGCGTGCGCGAGACGACCAGGTCGTCCGGCTGGTCCGGCGCGCGCCGTCCGGGCCGGAGGAGGTGCGCTGGGACCCGACCGCCGGAGCCCTCGACCCTGCCGCGCTCGACGGCGTGGACGCCGTCGTCAACCTCGCCGGCGCCGGGGTCGGCGACCGCCGGTGGTCCCCGTCGTACAAACACACGATCCTGGCGTCGCGCGTCGACTCCACCCGGACGCTGGCCGAGGCGGTCGCCACCACCGGCCGGCCGGTTCGTGTGGTCTCGGGTTCCGCGGTCGGCTTCTACGGGGACCGCGGCGAGGAGCCCCTCACCGAGGCCAGCCCGCCGGGCACCGGCTTCCTGGTGGACGTCGTCCGCGCCTGGGAGGCCGCGGCGGCGCCCGCGGTCGACGCCGGCGCGCCGGTCGTGTTCGTGCGCACCGGCCTGGTCATGTCCTCCGGTGGGGGCGCGTTCGGCCGGCTGCTGCGGCTGGCTCGTCTCGGCCTTGCCGGTCCACTCGGCAATGGTCGCCAATTCTGGCCGTGGATCACCCTCGTCGACGAGGTGCGCGCGTTGCTCCACCTGCTCGACCACACCGAGGTGACCGGGCCGGTCAACCTGGTCGGCCCCGAGCCGCACCGGCAGGCGGAGGTGGCCCGGAGCATCGGGCGAACGCTCGGACGGCCTGCCGTGCTCCCCGCGCCCGGCATCGCGCTCCGGGCCGTTCTCGGCGAGTTCGCCGGCGAGATCCTCGGTGGCCAGCGGGTGGTCGGTGACGTGCTGACCGAGAGCGGCTTCGTCCACGAGCACGCCGATCTCGACGCTGCCTGCCGATGGCTGGTCGCCTGACCCGCGCGCTCTCTGGCATACGACCCTTGAGCGGCGCCGCGGTTCTCAGCCGCCCCGCGCCTCTCAGCCGGCCCGCGGTTCTCAGTTGCCCGGCCTGAGGTCGTGCACGCGCCAGCCATGCGGGGTGCGGACGAGATCCACGAGGAGGCTCGAACCGGCGACCGCGGGCCGGGGCGACGTCGGGCCGCGGCCGGTCACCGTGTAGGCGTCGGTGGCGATCGTGGCGCGCACGGTCGCTCGATCTCGTCCGTTCACCGCCG
>JBOFLR010000458.1:0-5487 GCA_051657965.1 Dermatophilaceae bacterium | reverse complement strand
CCGTCGTTCACCGGATGCCGCTGCGGCACCCGCTCCCGCACCCACCGCCCACCGAGGTCGAGCACCTCCGTGGCCCGCGCCGGCAGCGGGAGCAGAGCGCGGACCGCACCCACGTCGAGCGGCGCCGCGTCGTCCTGCGCCGTGCTGGTGAGCACGGTCTCGATGGTGAGCACCCCCGAGCCGTCGAGACGGTACGTCATCCGCACCTCGACCGCCGGGCTCTCGGCCACCGCCCGGATGACGACCGCACCCTCCCCGCCGACGCTCACCCCGTCAACCCCCTCCCCGACCGCGCCCTCCCCGTCGACCCTCACCCCGACCGCGCCCTCCCCGACACCCTCCCCACCGACACCTTCCTCGTCAGTGATCAGCTCGGCCACCCAGCGCGGCGCGGCCCGGCCTCCGGCTCGGTGCGCCTCGAGACCCGGCGTACCGAGCCAGCCCTCGCCGGCGGTCGGCAGGACGCTGAGGTCCCACGGCTCGTCGAGCGCGTTGTGTGGCACGGGCCGGTCCGCGGCCAGCCGCACCAGGTCGGCGACGGCGTCGTCGCGCAGGTCGCGCCCCCAGTGCGCGACGAACGGCAGCGCAGTGCCGACCTGGACGAGGACGACCGCCGTGCCGTCGCGGCGCAGGACGGTGGTCGCCGTGCTCACCCCTTGGTCGACCCGAGGGTGAGACCGGAGACGAACTGCTTCTGCAGCACGAAGAACACGATGAGCACCGGCAGGGCGACGATGATCGAGCCGGCCGCCACGAGGTTGGTGTCGGAGAAGAACTGGCCGCGCAGGTTGTTCAGCGCGCTGGTCACCGGGAACTTGTCGCCGCGCGAGAGCAGCACGGTGGCCCAGAAGAACTCGTTGTAGATCCAGGTGACCTGCAGGGTCGCCAGCGCCGCCAGCGCGGGCCGTACGAGCGGCATGGTCAGCTGCCAGTACTGCCGCCACACGCTCGCGCCGTCGAGCTCGGCGGACTCGTAGATCTCGTGTGGCAACGTCTTCATGTAGTTGCTCAGCACGAAGGTGCAGAAGCCGAGCTGGAACGCGGTGTTCACGAGGATCAGCGCCCAGTAGCTGTTCAGCATCGTGCCGCTCTCGCTGAGGAACGTCGGCAGCGGGATCTCGCGGAACATCCGGAACACCGGGATGAGCAGGGCCTGCGGCGGCAGCAGGTTGGCGGCCAGGAAGATGCCGAGCAGGGTGAGGTTGAAGCGGTACGAGAACCGGGCCAGCACGAATGCGACGAGCGAGGACAGGAACAGCGTGATGAGCACCGCCGGCACGGTGATGTAGAGCGAGTTGGTGAAGTGCAGGCCGAACTGGCCTCTGCTCCAGGCGTCGCGGTAGTTGTCGAAGGTCCACCCGCCGAAGGAGAGGTAGCCGTTGGTCTGGGTGTAGCCGTAGTCGCGGAACGAGTTGTAGAGCGCCCAGAGCAGTGGGAACAGCCACAGCACGGCGAGTACGGCCATGACCACCGTGGCCACGCGACCGCGGCGACGGTTGATCACCCCGCCGCTGCGGCCGGATGCCGCCGTCCTCCCGCCGCTGCCGGGGGCCGGACCACGGACGGCCGTCGGGGTGTCGAGGCTCATCGCTCCTCCCGGAAGACGACGCGGAGATAGATGGTGATGAAGACCGACGAGATCACCATCATCACGACGGCGAGCGCCGAGCCGAAGCCGAAGCGGGTGGCCTCGCCGATGACGTTCTGCGACACCAGCGCCGAGATGAGTTCGAGCCCGTTGCGGCCCTTGTTGATGATCCAGACCAGGTCGAAGGCCCGCAGCGACTCGATGACGACGATGACGACGACGATGAGGTTGATCGGGCGCATCACCGGGAAGATGACGTGGAAGAACGTCTTCACCTCGCTGGCCCCGTCGACCGCGGCCGCCTCACGGAGGGTTCCGTCGACCCCCTTGAGGCCGGCGAGGTAGATGAGCATGATGTAGCCGGTATGTCTCCAGGCGGTGGCCACGAGCACCGCCCACAGGTTGACGTCAGGATTGCCGTACCAGTCGACGTCGCTGCGGAACACCTCGTTGAGCAGCCCCTGGTCGGTGGAGTAGAAGAGCTGCCAGATGAAGCCGACCAGGGCCAGCGAGAGCACGACCGGGAGGTAGAAGGCCGTCTGGTAGAAGCGGCTCCCCCACATCTCCCGGTCGAGCACCACGGCGAGGACGATGCCGAGGATCGTCGGCAGCACGAAGAGGAATACCAGCCAGATGAGGTTGTTCCGGATGGCCGGCCAGAACGGCGGGTAGATCGTCGCGATGTCGACGTAGTTCTTCGTCCCGACCCACTCGATCGCGCTGAACCGGAAGCCGTTCCACCGCGTGAACGACAGCAGCACCGACGCGAGCGCCGGCAGCCACACGAGCCAGACGACGAGCACGGTCGGGATGCCGATCATGGCCGCGATGACCAGTCGGTCGCGTGCTCCTCGTCGTCGTTCGACTCGTCGTGGCTGCCGGCGCCGCGTGGTGGTGGTCATGGTGCTCTTCGGGTCGCCCGGGGTCAGCTGCCGAGGATCGAGTCGGCCTGCTTCTGGATCGACGTGGTGACGGCGTCGATGTCGTCCGGGTTCTTGATGAACTCCTGCAGCGCCGCGGTGATCACCGTGTTCGCGAGGTCGGCGTCGGTGTCGCGGTCGAGGAACTGGGCGATCGACTTCGCGTTCTGCACGACCTCGACCGACTTCTTCTGCAGCGCACCGTATTTCGCGGTGCTCGCCTTGGTGTTGGCAGCGATCATCGGCGCCGATGCCGCATTGTTGGCCGCGTCGGCGGCCTCGGCCGAGCCGAGCCACGTCACGAACGCCGTGGCGGCATCGGTGTCCTGGGCGGCCTCGGCGACGCAGAAGCCGTCGATCGGGGCGTCGAGCGCGTCGGAGCCGATGGCGGAGTCGACCTCGGGGAAGGTGAAGAAGTCGAGGTCCTCCTGCGCCTCGGGCGGAACCCCGTCGACGATGAACGTGCCGAGCAGGTACATCCCGGACTCCCCGTTCGCCATCGAGGTGGCCGCCTCCTGCCAGGTGCGGCCCAGCGAGTTGGTCTGGTGGAACGGGAGCAGTGTCTTCCACGTCTCGAAGACCTGCTTCACCTCGGGGCTGTCCCACTTCTTCTCGCCCTTGGTCAGCGACATGTGGAAGTCGAACCCGTTGATGCGCATGTTGAGGATGTCGAACGTGCCCATCGGTGCCCAGGCGTCCTTGGCCGCGAATGCGAACGGGGTGATCTTCTTGCCCTGCATGTCCGTCATCAGGGCATTGAGTTCGTCGAGGGTCGTGGGCGCGGTCCACCCGTTCTTCTCGAACACCGACTTCCGGTAGAACACCGCCCACGGGTAGTAGCTGACCGGCACGAAGTACTGCTTGCCGTCTGCTGCGGTGGACGCGGTCTTGAACGCCTCGCCCATCCCGTCGATCGGCCAGACGCCGCTGAGGTCGGTGATCTGACCGCTCTCGGCGAACTGCGCCATCCGGTAGCCGGCGAACCAGGTGAAGACGTCGTCGGGGGTGCCCTGCAGGTAGGTGGTGATGCTCTCCTGGAAGGTGTTGTGGTCGACCGCGTTGGGCGAGACCGTCACGCCCTCCTTCTTCGCGTAGGCATCGGCCATCGCCTGGAGGCGCTCGTAGGCGGGGCCGGAGCCCTTGGCCTCGTTCATCCCGAACGAGACGTCGCCGGCCGCGCCGCCGCCGGTCGAGGAGTCCTCGCCGCAGGCGCTGAGCAGGCCCGGCACACCGAGCAGGGCGCCGGCTCCGACCGCACCCCGGAGCAGGCTCCGGCGGTCGACGCCGCGGACGGACGAGGGGATCTGGCTCGCGAGGTGCTCCTCGCGCGTGGCCGGGCGTGCCATGGTGTCTCCTTTGACATTCACGGTCCTGACACATTCGATCAGAAACCAACATACGTGGCGTGAGTCTGTCTCCGAGGGTCGCGGGTGTCAAGCATCCGCCGGCGTCGTGTCCAGACCGTGATCCAGCACCGGGAGTGGCCTGTTCGAGCGGTCGCCGGCGCCGGATGACGACCGCTCACCACCGCGGTCAGGGCTCGCGATCCGCATGTTGATAGTTGTTGACAATCGCCCGAGCGCGGTCACAAACTGAGCGGCATGCGTGCGTGGCCCGGCGACCGCGTCGCCCTGGGCGGCGACTACAACCCCGAGCAGTGGCCGCGCGAGGTCTGGCGCGACGACATGCGGCTCATGCGCGCCGCCGGCGTCTCGTTCGTCACACTCGGGGTGTTCTCGTGGTCCTGGCTGGAGCCGACCAAGGGCGAGTACACCTTCGACTGGCTCGACGAGGTCATGGACCTGCTGCACGCGCACGACATCGCGGTCGACCTCGCCACCGCCACCGCCACCCCGCCTCCGTGGCTGTCCGCCGCCTATCCCGAGATCCTGCCGGTCGACCACGAGGGCCGCACCCGGTGGCCGGGCTCGCGCCAGGCGTGGTGCCCCAGCTCGCCGGTGTATCGCGACCTCGCGCTCGCCCTGACCGACCGGGTCGCCGCCCGCTACGCCGGCCACCCGGCGCTGGCCCTGTGGCACGTCTCCAACGAGTACGCCTGCCACAACCTGCCGTGCTACTGCGACACCTGCGCGGCCGGGTTCCGCCGCTGGCTCGAGCGCCGGTACGCCACGCTCGACCGGCTCGACGACGCCTGGGGCACCGCGTTCTGGAGCCAGCGCTACTCCGCCTGGGACGACATCCTCCCGCCGAGGCTGAGCACCACCTTCGGCAACCCGACCCATGTGCTCGACTTCCGGCGCTTCGGCTCCGACACCCTGCTCGAGTTCTTCCTCGCCGAGAAGGACGTCATCCGGCGGTACTCCGAGGACGTGCCGGTGACGACGAACTTCATGACGCTCAGCAGCTTCCGCCATCTCGACTACTCGCGCTGGACCGCGCACCAGGACGTCGTCAGCACCGACCACTATGTCGTCGACGACCTGGCCCACCCCCAGGCCGAGCTCTCCTTCCACGGCGACCTCACCCGCGGGCTGGCCGGCGGCGCGCCGTGGCTGCTCATGGAGCACTCGACGAGCGCGGTCAACTGGCAGCCGGTCAACCCGGCCAAGCCGCCCGGGCAGACCCTGCTGGACTCGCTCGCGCACGTGGCGCGCGGCGCCGACACCATCGGCTTCTTCCAGTGGCGGCAGTCGCGAGCCGGGTCCGAGAAGTTCCACTCGGCCCTGGTGCCGCACGCCGGCGAGCACAGCGACCGGTTCCGCGAGGTCTGCCGGCTCGGCGAGGTGGCCGCCCGGCTCGGCGAGCTGCTCGGCTCCCGGGTCGAGGCCGAGGTGGCGATCCTGTTCGACTACGACTCGATGTGGGCGGCCTCGGGCCCGTGCATGCCGAGCGGCGCCCTCGACCCGGTGGCGGCCGCGCACACGGTGCACCGGCTGCTCCGGGACCGCGGTGTCACCTGCGATGTCGTACACCCCGACACCGACCTGTCGGCCTACCGGGTGGTCGTCGTGCCGACCC
>JBOFLR010000457.1:0-2934 GCA_051657965.1 Dermatophilaceae bacterium | reverse complement strand
CGTCGACCGGCTTCTCGTCGGCCGGGTTGTCGTGCTCGACCGGCGGGTCGCGCTGGACCGGCGGGTCGCGCTGGACCGACGGGTCGCGCTGGACCGGCGGGTCGTGCTCGACCGGCGGGTCGCGTCGCGGCGTCGGCTCTCCGCGTTGTCGGGCCTCGTCGCCACCGGCCCGCGTCATCGGGTCAGCCTGGCATCTCCGGTGCGGTCGAGGTCAATCCGAGGTCGCGCCGATCGTGGACCGAACCATGCGGGCGCCTTGTTGGCTATGCCTCCGCGTCGTTGGTGCCGGCTCGGCTCGCCTACCCGTGTTTCTTCGTCCATCTGTGAGATACGAATCCGTCCGTTTGTCAGATAGGGATCCGTCCATCGGTGAGGTTCCCGACATGCGGTACCGCCGGAGGATCGTGGACGATCTGCTCGACGACCTCTTCCCCGACCTCGCGGCACTCGCGCAGGAGGGCGCGAAGGGCGTAGGCAAGACCGCCTCCGCGGGAGAGCGGGCCACGTCGGTGCTCGCGCTCGACGATCCTGCTCAGCGGCAGAGCGTCACCGCAGATCTCGACCTCGTCGCGCGCCTCGAGGCTCCGGTGCTGATCGACGAGTGGCAGCTGGTGCCCGCCGTCTGGGACCGCATCCGTCGAGCCGTCGACCGCAACAGCAGCGGAGGGCAGTATCTGTTGACCGGCTCGGCCGGAGTGACGCCTGAAGCCCCTGGTGCACTCGGGAGCGGGACGGATCGTCCGCCTGCAGATGCGTCCCCTGGCCTTCAGCGAGCGTCGGATCGAGGAGTCCACCATCTCGCTCGGGAGTCTGCTCGCCGGGGGCGAGCCGGACATCGGCGGCACGTCGTCCCTGCGGTTGCCCGACTATGTCGACGAGATCCTGCGTTCGGGCTTCCCCGGTGTCCGTGATCTCCCGGATCGCGCTCGCCGAGCCCAGCTCGACGGCTACCTCACCCGGATCGTCGACCGTGAGCTCCCCGACAACGGGATCGCCGTGCGTCGACCCGGAGCCCTGCGCGCCTGGCTCGCCGCCTACGGGGCGGCGACGGCGACCGATGCCTCCTACTCCTCGATCCTCGATGCGGCGACCCCGGGTGAGCCGGACAAGCCGGCTCGACAGACGGTGGATGTGTACCGCGAGCATCTGCAGCGCATCTTCGTGCTCGACCCTGTGCCCGCGTGGAGTCCCGCGTTCGCCCCGCTGCAGCGCCTGACCCGAGGGCCGAAGCACCACCTCGTCGACCCGGCCCTCGCCGCGCGACTCGCCGGTGTCGGTCGCGACGGACTTGTCCTCGGCACGGGCACCCGAGGGCCGCCAGAGCCGGCACCTGGCTCGGCGCCCTCTTCGAGTCGCTCGTCACTCAGTCGGTGCGGGTCTACGCCGCAGCGGCGGACGCGCACGTCGGTCATCGTCGGACCAAGACGACCGAGCACGAGGTCAACCTCGTCGTCGAGGGCGACGGGATGCGCACGGTCGCCATCGAGGTGAAGCTCGCCGCCACGGTGGACGACGCCGACGTGCGCCACCTGCACTGGCTCCGATCGCGTCTGGGCGACCGACTGGTGGACCGGGTCGTCGTCACCACGGGCGAGCACGCCTATCGTCGACGGGACGGCGTGGCCGTCGTTCCGCTCGCACTCCTCGGGCCGTGAGACGGCCGACGCGCCTGCTGGCTGGGATCTTCGAGGACTTCGACGGCGGCCGGATGCTCGTGCTCGACAGGGTGCTCCGGTCTCTGGCCTACCGCTGAGCCGCGTCGGCCACCCGTGGGCGAGCCGGCGCCCCAGGCCCTGTTGCGAAAGACGGTCCGCGTCCTCGATGCGCTCCTGTGACGCCGGCTACGACGCGGAAACCGGGGCGAGCACGACGACTTCGGCGTCGTAGCCGGCGCCATAACGTCACGAGGCCCCGGACGGAGAGAGTTTCGCAGCACGCCCTGGGGCTGGGCCGGACCGGCCGGCATCCGCGCTCCTGCGAGAATCGGCGGCATGGTGCGACCGCAGGCCCTCGACCTGCCCGGCTACGTCCACGTGCACTCGGGCAAGGTGCGCGACCTCTACGCGCCGGTCGACCCGGCATCCGGTACCGCCCGGACCGACCGGCTGCTGCTCGTGGCCTCCGACCGCATTTCGGCGTACGACCACGTGCTCGCCACGCCCATCCCCGACAAGGGGGCGGTGCTGACCCGGCTGTCGCTGTGGTGGTTCGAGCTCCTCGCCGACCTCGTGCCGCACCACGTGCTCTCCACGCAGGTGCCGGATGCCGTGCGCGGGCGAGCCGTGCTCGTGGAGCGGCTCGACATGCTTCCCGTGGAGTGCGTGGCCCGCGCCTACCTCACCGGCGGTGGGCTGGGCGAGTACCGCGCGAGCGGAGCGGTGAGCGGCATCCGGCTGCCTGCGGGGCTGGTCGACGGCGACCGGCTGCTCGAGCCGATCTTCACCCCGTCGACCAAGGCGCCGGCCGGGCAGCACGACGAGCCGATGTCGTACGCCGAGGTGGAGGCCGCGGTCGGGGCCGGCCTGGCGGCTCGGGTGCGTGACCTCACGGTGTCGATCCTGGTGCGCGGCAACGAGATCGCCACCGAGCGCGGCATCATCCTGGCCGACACCAAGGTCGAGTTCGGCCTGCGTGGGGATGACGTGGTGCTCGCCGACGAGGTGCTCACCCCCGACTCCTCGCGCTTCTGGCCGGCCGACCGGTGGGAGCCCGGCCGCCCGCAGCCGAGCTTCGACAAGCAGTACGTGCGGGACTGGCTGGCCTCACCGGCATCCGGCTGGTCGAGGTCGTCGGGGGAGGCCCCGCCGCCGCTGCCCGACGACGTCGTGGAGCAGACCCGCAGCCGCTATGTGGAGGTGTACGAACGCCTCACCGGCGAGCGTTTCTGACTCGGCCGTGAGGAACGCCTCGACGCGCCTGGGCGGCCGGCTCGGA
>JBOFLR010000456.1:0-2659 GCA_051657965.1 Dermatophilaceae bacterium | reverse complement strand
CCTTGCTCTCGATGCGCCGCAGCACCTCACCGGTGAGGCCGCGCACGACACCGTCGGGCTTGACGAGGACGAGAGAGCGTTCGGTGGTCACGCGCACACCCTAGTCACCGCCGGCAGATCCCTCACCAAGGCCGATTCCAGATGCCGGACGGCCTCGTCCCGGATGCCGGAGCGCCGGGTCCCGGACGCGGGCTGCCGTCGTCCGGGCGGTCACCGCTGGTCATGGAGCGGACCGTGCCTGGCCTGCCTCGCCGGGTGCGGCCGCCTCTCGATCGGCGACGATGCGGTCGACGCGGCCGCCCTGGATGAGCATCAGCACCCACAGTCCGGTGAACACCACGGCGACACCGGCCATGGCGGGTACCAGGAGTGCACAGGCCCAGGTGAGCAACTGCATCAGCCAGCCGACGGTGATGCCGAACGACCGGCGCATGAGGCCGGCAGCCACCACGGCGAGCAGCGCCAGACCGAGGCCGAGCCAGAGCAGGCGCGCACCGTCATCCGGCCGGTCGTCGGCGATGGCGACGGCCCGGGCGACGAGCGCGAAGAAGGACAGGATGACGGCCTGCCCGAGGAGCACGAGGGCGAGGAGCCGGAAGGTGAACTTCCCCTGCTGCCCGTACACGGGCAACATCCTCATCGTGGGCTCTCCGGGCAGGCCGTGCAGGTCACCGGCCCAGGGTAGGCGCGGCGTCCTCCTCCTCCGGCGCGAGGCCCAGCTTCTCGCGCTGCCGGCGCGTGCCACCGACGATGCGGGCCGGGGTGTCCTCCCCGTACTCGTGCTCGTGGCCGGCGAGCACGCCGCCGTCCTCGTCGCGCACCCGGAAGGGGGCCGCGCCGGTGACCGTCGGGGCGTGCCGGCCCTCGCCGCGGGTCTTGCGGAGCGACAGGCCGATCGAGACGGCGATGATCGTCGCGACCACCGCGAGCGAGACCGTCGTCGGGATGTAGTAGATGTCGATCTTGAGGAGCATCTTGATCCCGACCCAGATGAGCACCAGCGCCAGACCCGCCTTCAGGTAGACGAAGCGGTGCACGAGGTCGGCGAGCAGGAAGTACATCGCCCGCAGGCCGAGGATCGCGAACGCGTTGGCCGTGAAGACGAGGAACACCTCGTCGGTGACCGCGAAGATCGCCGGGATCGAGTCGACGGCGAAGATGATGTCGGTGACCTCGACGAGCACGAGGACGGCGAGCAGCGGCGTGGCGACGAGCACACCGTTCCGGCGGATCCAGAAGCGCTGGCCGCGGTACTCGTCGATCATCGGGACCCAACGGCGGAACACCTTGAGGGTGCGCGACTGGGACGGGTCGATGTGCGTGTTGCGCTGGACGAGCATCTTGTACCCGGTGACGAGCAGGAACGCCGCGAAGACGTAGAGGATCCAGGAGAAGCTCGCGATGAGCGCCGACCCGCCGGCGATGAAGATCGCGCGGAACACCAGGGCGCCGAGCACGCCGTAGAACAGCACCCGGTGCTGGTACTCCCGGGGAACGGCGAAGAAGGTGAAGATGATCGCCCAGACGAACACGTTGTCGACGGCGAGCGACTTCTCGATGAGGTAGCCGGCGAAGTACTGCTGGCCGAACTCGGAGCCGTACACCGACCAGATCAGCGCACCGAAGGCCACACCGAAGGCGACCCAGATCGTCGACCACACGGCGGCCTCGCGCACGGAGATGACATGCGCATCACGGTGCATGAACAGGTCGAGGGCGAGCATGGCCAGGATGACGCCGAGCACGGCGATCCAGGCCCAGAACGGAACGTCCATGGCGGAGAGAACCTCGCTTCATCACGAAAGATGTCACGAGGGTCTTCCCCGGCCTCCCCGAGGCCGGGGTGGCCCGCCGCGCCGGAGCCAGGTGGCCCGGAATGTCGACGCGGCGAGGTGGGTGGGGTACTCCCCCTCGGTCCGCACGACGACGCCCGGACGGCATCAGAATGCCGGAAAATCACTTCTGATGTCAAGTCGGCCGCCGAAGTGCCTGCTCGACGACGGGTCGTGCGAGGAGCTCTAGCGAGCGCGGGTGTCGCGATGTGTCTCGACCGCGGCCCTGGCGGCGGCGAGCCCGGCGCCGGTCTCGGCGCGGTAGTGCTTGATGGCGGGCAGCAACTCGCCGCGGTCGATGGCGTCGTCGATGACCGCCCTGACCTGGGGTGAGAGCGCGGCGACCGGCGTGAACGAGAGGCGGCCACCACTCGACCGGCCGCGTAGCGCCGAGGTGACCACGAACCAGAGCAGCACCAGCAGTGCCACGACGATGACGATCCGGAGGAAAGGTGACACGCTTCCCAGCGTAGGTGCGCGGACGGCATCCACGGGAGAGCACGCCAGCCCATCGTGCAGGCGGACACGGCGGAGACGGGTCCGGAGCGTGCGGCCGGCGTGGGGGGTGGCCGGCGTGGTGGGGTGGCCGGCGTGGTGGGATGACCGGGTGGTCGGCGTGCGGACGAGCGATCCGGCGCCGGGAGCGGTGCGGCGCACGGTACTGGTCGTGGCCGGGCTGAACGGCCTGGGCTTCGTCGGCGAGGCGTCGGTGGCGCTGGCCATCGGCTCGGTGGCACTGTTCGCCGACTCGGTGGACTTCCTCGAGGACACCTCGATCGCCCTGCTCATCGCCCTCGCACTCGGCTGGTCGCTCGCCCGGCGCGCCC
>JBOFLR010000455.1:0-1930 GCA_051657965.1 Dermatophilaceae bacterium | reverse complement strand
ACGGCACCGTCGAGGCCCGGATCCGGGTCCCGGGCGGGCTCGGCACCTGGCCCGCGTTCTGGATGCTCGGCACCGACATGGCCGAGGTCGGCTGGCCGGCCTGCGGTGAGATCGACGTCATGGAGCACGTCGGCGCGCTCCCGTCGACGGTGCACGGCACCGTCCACCTCCCGGGGCACTCCGGGCTCGACCTCGGCGACGGCACGCCACCCGGAATCGGCACCGCCCACGACGCGGGAGTCGACCTATCCGCCGACGTCCACGACTACGCCGTCGACTGGCACCCCGACCACATCACGTGGGCGCTCGACGGGCACCCCTACGCCGCCCTCCACCGGGGCGACGTCCCGGGCGGCACGTGGCCGTTCGACCACGACATGCACCTGCTGCTCAACCTCGCCGTCGGCGGCAGCTGGCCCGGCAACGACACCGACGATCCCCCGCTGCCCGCGCAGCTCGTCGTCGAGCGGGTCCGGGTCGAGAGCGACCACCTCGTCGTCCGGCCCGGGCGATGAGTTCTGCGAAGCGCACCGGTCACTCCTGCGACACGATCGGTGCGCTTGACGGCGCGGACCCGGAGGAGACCCATGGGACGGCTCATCTACTCGATGCTCACCTCGCTCGACGGCTACGCCGTGGCGGCGGAGGGCGGCCTCGGCACCGGCGCGGACGACGAGGAGGTGCACACCTTCATCGGTGACACCTTCCGCCACGTCGGCACCTACCTGTACGGCCGGCGGATGTACGAGACGATGGTCTTCTGGGAGACCGCGCACACCGACCCCGACGCCCCGCCGTTCGTCGTGCAGTTCGCCCGCGACTGGCAGGCCGCGGAGAAGGTCGTGTACTCCACGACGCTGGAGTCGGTGTCGAGCGAGCGGACGAGGATCGAGCGCACCTTCGACCCGGAGGCGGTGCGGCGGCTCAAGGCCGAGTCCGAGCACGACCTCACGATCGACGGCCCGACCCTCGCGGCCCAGGCGATCGCGGCGGGCTTGGTCGACGAGTACCACCTCTTCGTCACCACGACCGCGGTCGGCGGCGGCATCCGGTTCTTTCCCGACGGCGTCCGCCTCGAGCTCGAGCTCGTCGAGCAGCACTCCTTCGCCAGCGGGCTGGTCTCCCTGCGATATCGAGTCACGTGAGCCAGTCGGACTGATGAAGCACCACCGCCGCGCCGCCCGACGTCGTGAGCGACCCTGGCGCCCAACGGGACTCCGAGATCGGCGAACGACGCAACGCGGAGCGGCGGATGCCGGTGCGGGGCGCCGGGAGCGGGACTACCGTCGCTGGCGGGCTCGGTGACGCGCGGCCTTGGTCCGGTTTCCGCAGATCCCCATGGCGCACCAGGTGCCGGAGTGGTTGCGGGAGTAGTCGTAGAACACCCAGGCGCAGCTGTCGTTCCGGCAGATCTTCAGTCGTTCCCAGGTTCCGTCGTGCTGCGCCCGGTGGATGGCCATGACCGTCGCTCCGACGACCTGAGCAGCTCCCTCTCCGACGGCACGGAACCGCAGCGCACCAGCGGTGTCGAACTCTGGCCGGTAGCGGACGGTGGCGGCGAGCTCGGTGAGCCGCCGTGCAGCGTCGCGGCGCCGGTCGCTCCGCTCCCCCGGTGCATCGGCTCTCACCAGGTCCCGTAGCGCGGTGCGCAGGTGGAGCAGCCGGTCCAGGTCGCGCCGGGTCAGCTCGCCGGGACGTCGGTAGCCGGCTGCGTCGAGCCAGGATCGCGCCGAGGTGAGGTCGGCCAGCTCGTCGGTCCCCCGCTCCACGTGCAGGGAGTTGAGCAGGTCCTGTACCGCGGCGAGCGGCTCCGGCGCGCGGGCCGGGTCAGAGCGCGCTGCGGTCCTGGTCAACCGTTCACCTCTCCCTTGACACCATCGTCGGCCGATGACAGGTTACGTCACGTCAGGTAACCGGCAAATCACATTTG
>JBOFLR010000454.1:0-2376 GCA_051657965.1 Dermatophilaceae bacterium | reverse complement strand
GACCGGTCCTGGGACGCCACGGCGCGGGTGGTCGACGCCGCCGGGTCCGACGACGAGCGGGTGGTCGAGGCGGCGCTGCGGCCACGCCGGCTGGCCGAGTTCCCCGGTCAGGTGCGCGTGCGCGACCAGCTCGGGCTGGTGCTCGAGGCGGCCCGTCGACGCGGCAGCCCGCCCGACCACGTGCTGCTGTCCGGCCCGCCCGGGCTGGGCAAGACGACGCTCGCGATGATCGTCGCCGCCGAGCTGGAGCGCCCGCTGCGGGTCACCAGCGGCCCGGCCATCCAACACGCCGGAGATCTCGCCGCGGTGCTCTCCTCGCTCGACGAGGGGGAAGTGCTGTTCCTCGACGAGATCCACCGGATGAGCCGGTCCGCCGAGGAGATGCTGTACCTCGCCATGGAGGACTTCCGCGTCGACGTCATCGTGGGCAAGGGCCCGGGCGCCACGGCCATCCCGCTCGAGCTGCCCCCGTTCACGGTGGTCGGCGCCACCACGCGGGCCGGCCTGCTGCCGGCGCCGCTGCGCGACCGGTTCGGGTTCACCGGCCACCTCGACTACTACGAGGTCGCCGATCTCGTCACCATCCTGCGCCGATCCGCCCGGCTGCTCGCGGTCGAGGCGGATGACGCGGGCATCACCGAGGTGGCCGGTCGCTCGCGCGGTACGCCTCGGATCGCCAACCGGCTGCTGCGCCGGGTACGTGACTGGGCGCAGGTGCACGGCGCGGGCCACGTCGACCTGCACGCGGCCCATGAGGCGCTGGCCCTGTTCGACGTCGACGAGGCCGGCCTCGACCGGCTCGACCGCGCCGTGCTCGACGCGCTGTGTCGCCGGTTCGGTGGTGGCCCGGTCGGGCTGTCGACGCTGGCGGTCGCAGTGGGGGAGGAGGCCGACACCGTCGAGACGGTGGCCGAGCCTTACCTCGTGCGCGAGGGGTTTATGGCGCGTACGCCTCGGGGCCGCGCCGCCACGGTGCTGGCCTGGAGCCATCTGGGCCTGTCCGCACCGCGTGACGCCGCGGCGCAGCCGGTCCTGCCGCTCGCCGGCGACGATGCGTCCGACGGCGTGTCGGGCCGGTTCGGCGGCTGACGCGTCATCGCGCGTGGAGGAAACGCCGCGCGCCGCTCTGTCGTTGGTGGGGTGTCCCGCTCTCGCCTAGACTGACCGCTCGGCCCGGCGCGACCGGGCCGCATCACTGCCCGCCACCGATGGGCGCTCTGACCCAAAGGACCCTTACGCCAATGTTCAGCGGCAACGGCTCCGGCCTCGCCTACGTGCTCCTCCTCGTCGTCCCCTTCCTGCTCCTGGTGTGGATGTTCCTCACCCAGCGGAACCGGGCCAAGCAGGTGCAGGCGCTCCAGTCATCGCTCACCGTCGGCGAGGAGGTGCTGACGACCTCCGGGCTCTACGGCACCATCGCCGCCCTCGAGGACCGGGTCGTGTCCCTCGACGTCGGCGGCGGCACGGTGGTGCGGTTCGACCGACGCGCCATCGGCATGCGCTCCTCCGAGGTGGTCTGAGCATGGGGCTCGCCCAGCAGCAGCGCTCGTACGCGCGGCGCGCACTCATCGCCCTCGGCGTGATGTCGGCAGCCCTGCTCGCCCTGCTCGCCGGGGGCAACCAGTGGTCGGACGCCGAGTGGACGCCGAAGCTCGGTCTCGACCTCGAGGGCGGCACGCAGATCGTGCTAGAGCCACGGGTTAGCGGGGGCGGCCCGGTGTCGGCCGAGCAGCTCTCCCAGGCGCGCGACATCATCGTCCAGCGGGTCGACGCCGGCGGCTCCACCGGTGCGGAGGTGACCACGCAGGGCGACCGCAACATCGTCGTCGCCATCCCGGGCCAGCCCACCGAGGAGCAGAAGGAGGCCATCAGCCGCTCCTCCCAGCTCCAGTTCCGCCCGGTGCTCGCGGTCGCGGCGGGTTCACCTCAGCCACAGCCCAGTCCGTCGGTCAGCGGCTCGCCCGCGCCGTCCCCGTCGGGAGCCGCGAGCCCGTCCCCGTCCACCACGGCCAGCCCGGCGCCATCCGGCACGCCGACCGCCACCAGTAGCGCGAGCCCCACGAACAACAGCGCCGTGCCGGAGGCGCTCGCCACGGTCACCCCGACGCCCACGCCGTCCGCCTCGCCGAGCCCCGGTGCCTCGCCGAGCCCCGGTGCCTCGGCCCCGGTGTCGCCGGCACCCAGCCCGTCGCCATCCGGCTCACCGGGCGCTCCGCGCGCACCGACCGACCTCGGCTGGATCACCCCCGAGGTCCAGGCCGCCTACGACGCGCTGGACTGCTCGCAGGAGAACGCGCTCGACGGTCTGGTCGACGACCCCGAGCAGCCGCTGGTGACCTGTCAGGACGACGGCTCGGCGAAGTTCATCCTCGGGCC
>JBOFLR010000453.1:0-2392 GCA_051657965.1 Dermatophilaceae bacterium | reverse complement strand
GGAGGAGATCCATCGTGGCTGCCACCTGCGACGTCTGCAGCAAGGGCCCCGGCTTCGGGCACAGCATCTCGCACTCGCACCGCCGCACGAAGCGTCGCTGGAACCCGAACATCCAGCGGGTCAGGGCGCTCGTCGGTGACGCCGGGGTCACCCCGACCCGGCTCAACGTGTGCACGTCGTGCCTCAAGGCCGGCAAGGTCAAGCGCTGAGCACCGAGCACTGATCCCGCCACGGGCGGTCGGCCGACAGGCCGGCCGCCCGTCGTCATCCGTGGACTGCCGTCATCATCATCCCTGGGCTCCCGTCGTCATCCCTGGACTCCCGTCGTCATCCCTGGACTCCGCCGACCGTTCCCCGTTGCCGGTCAGCGCGTGAAGTGGTCCCAGCCGGTCGGCGCCGCGTCGGCACCGTCGACGGTGACGCGCGGCGCGTCATCCTCGGGCAGGCCGGATGCCGCCCGCACCGTGCCGATGCGTACCCATCGAAGCGTCGGGTCGCCGCCGGCGAGAACGTCGAGCCCGGTGTCCGGGGGGAACGTGGCCACCAGCGCGTGCTCTTCGCCACCACCGAGTACCTGCCGCCAGGCCTGGTCCTCCCCGACGATCTCGGTGAGCGGGACCGCGAAGGACGAGAGCGCCGACCGGTGAAGGTCGATCCGGACATCGCTGGCCGTGGCGACCCGGGTGAGGTCGAGCACCAGGCCGTCCGAGACGTCGATCATCGCGGTGGCCAGGCCGGCCACGAGCGGCCCGGCGGCCAGGTGCGGAACCGGCGCTCGCCGATGTGCGTGGATGACGCCCGCCTCCCCCTCGGGCGGCTCCTCGTCCACCTCGGTTGCTGCACCACCTGTCCCGACTGCCATCGGTTCCGCCTCGGCCCGGGCATGATCCGTACCGTCCGGTGTCTCGGGTCGTCGCGCTCCTCGCTGGAGCAGCTCCAGGCCGGTGCCGGAGCGGCCGAGCGTGCCGCAGACGGCTACCAGGTCGCCGGGCCGCGCGCCCGACCGCAGCACCGGCGGCCGGCCGGCGAGGTCGCCGAGCGCGGTCACCGTGACGACGACGACACCGGGCGGGGCGGCGGACAGATCGCCCCCGGCCACCGCCACGCCGTGCCGAGCGGCGGCCGTCGCCACCCCGGTCGCGAGTCCGACGCACCAGTCGACACCGGTGTCGGGGTCGACTGCGAGGGCGAGCACCAGTGACGTCGGCCGGGCACCCATCGCCGCGACGTCGGCGAGGTTCTGCCCCACGACCTTCCACCCGACGTCCTCGGGAGTGGACCAGTCGTCGCGCCAGTCGAGGCCGCGCACCATCGAGTCCGTGGTGACGACGACCGACCCCGAGCGCGCCGGAACCACGGCCGCGTCGTCGCCGGGACCTACCAGCGCGTCATCCACCGCACGGGGTCGGACGTCCGAGACCGTCGTGATGTCGCCCACCGGCTCGGCCGCAGAGAAGTCGCCGGCCGTGGTGGCCGCATAGACGGGGAACAACCGTGCCAGCAGGCCGGACTCGCCGATGTCGCGCAGCCGCTCCATCCTCCAGGCCCTCCTGTCGTGGTGTCCGTCCCACCGGCACGGTAGCGTCTGCGTCGTGCTGCCCCGACCGGGCGGCCCCCCGGCCCGGGGTCGTCCACGGGCCCACTCCGACTCGACAAGGTGGTCCGGCCGTGGTCCAGGCGTACATCCTCATCCAGACCGATGTCGGGCGGGCTGCGTCCGTGGCGCAGACGATCGCCGGCATCGAGGGCGTCGCCCTCGCCGAGGACGTCACCGGTCCGTACGACGTCATCGCACGCGTCGAGTCGGACAGCGTCGACGAGCTCGGGAAGCTCGTCATCGCCAAGATCCAGGACGTCGAGGGCATCACCCGCACGCTCACGTGCACCGTGGTGCACGTCTGAGCCGGTCGCCCGCCGCGCGGAGTCGGCAGCCGCACCGGTCGGCCGTCTGCGGTCGGCATCCGCTCGTGGTCGTCGGGCGCCGACCGGCCAGGGGTCGACGACTGGCCATGCTTGCCGCGATCTCGGGGGTCGTGCTCCTCACCGGATGCTCGTCCACGGTCGAGGTGTCGGTGCCGTCGGGCGGTGGGTCGCCGGGGTGCACCGCCGCGGCGGCACTCTGGCCGGATGACGTGAGCAGCCTCTCGCGCCGCCCGACCGACCCGGAGTCGCCGGCCGTGGCGGCCTGGGGCGACCCGGCCGTGGTGGCCCGCTGCGGTGTCGGGGCGGTGGCGCCCACCGACACCCAGTGTGTCGAGGTCGACGGCGTCGGCTGGATCCCGGAGGAGCTGAGCGACGGCATCCGGTTCACGTCGTTCGGCACCGACCCCGCGATCGAGGTGCTCGTGCCCGACTCGTACGCGCCCGAGCCGCTCCTGCTCCCCGTGTTCGC
>JBOFLR010000452.1:0-6091 GCA_051657965.1 Dermatophilaceae bacterium | reverse complement strand
CGGGCGGCCGTGCCGAGCGGCGCCAGCACCGGGCAGTTCGAGGCGGTGGAGCGCCGCGACGGCGACCAGGGCCGCTACCTCGGCAAGGGCGTCGAGCAGGCGGTGGACGCCGTGATCGAGGAGCTCGGGCCGAAGCTGGTCGGTTTCGAGGCCAGCGAGCAGCGGCTCGTCGACGCCGAGATGCTCGCGGCCGACGGCAGCGCCAACAAGGGCAGCATCGGAGCCAACGCCATCCTCGGCGTCTCGCTCGCGGTGGCCCGCGCCGCCGCCGACTCCGCCGACCTGCCGCTGTTCCGGTACGTCGGCGGGCCGAACGCACACCTGCTGCCGGTGCCGATGATGAACATCCTCAACGGCGGCAGCCACGCCGACTCCAACGTCGACGTCCAGGAGTTCATGATCGCGCCGATCGGCGCCGAGAGCTTCCGCGAGGCGCTGCGCTGGGGCACCGAGGTCTACCACGCCCTCAAGGCGGTGCTCAAGGAGCGCGGCCTGGCCACCGGCCTCGGCGATGAGGGCGGCTTCGCGCCGAACCTCGACTCCAACCGCGCCGCGCTCGACCTCATCGTCGAGGCCATCGGGCGCGCCGGCTACACCCCCGGCGAGCAGATCGCGCTGGCCTTGGATGTCGCGGCGTCGGAGTTCCACGACGCCGGCGCCTACACCTTCGAGGGTGGCGCGAAGACCTCCGCCGAGATGGTCGACTACTACGCCGACCTCGTCGCCGCCTACCCGCTGGTCTCCATCGAGGACCCGCTCGACGAGGAGGACTGGGAGGGCTGGAGGGCCATCACCGAGCGGCTCGGCGCCCGGGTGCAGCTGGTCGGCGACGACCTGTTCGTCACCAACCCCGAGCGCCTCGCTCGCGGCATCGCCACCGGCACCGCCAACGCGCTGCTGGTCAAGGTCAACCAGATCGGCTCGCTCACCGAGACCCTGGATGCCGTCGACCTCGCCCACCGCAGCGGGTACCGGTGCATGATGAGCCACCGCTCCGGCGAGACCGAGGACACCACGATCGCCGACCTCGCCGTGGCCACGAACTGCGGCCAGATCAAGACCGGCGCGCCGGCCCGCTCCGAGCGGGTGGCGAAGTACAACCAGCTGCTGCGCATCGAGGAGGAGCTCGACGACGCCGCGGTCTACGCCGGTGCCGGCGCGTTCCCCCGGTTCGCCGCCCTCGAGCAGGCCTGATCCACGACCAGACTCATGGCATCTGCGCGCAACACCGGACGCTCGTCGCGACCCCCGCGGCGACCGTCCACTGCGCGCCAGGCAGCCGCCCGCCGTGCCGCGTCACCGCGGACGCGCCACGCGAGATGGAGCACCCGGTTCGGCGGGCTGAGCACGAGGCAGGTGCGGCGGGTCGCCGCGCTGCTCACCATCGTCGCCTTCCTCACGGTGCTGCTCGGGCCTACTGTCGCGGCCTGGCTCGGGCAGCGCGCCGACATCGCCGCGCTGCGCGACCAGGTCGCCGAACAGCAGCGCGACGTCGCCGCACTCGAGACCGAGCGTGAGCGCTGGCGTGACCCGGCCTACGTCGAGCAGCAGGCTCGCGAGCGGCTCAAGTTCGTCAAACCGGGAGAGCGGTCCTACACCGTGATCGACCCCGAACCGGCTACCGGCACCGTGGACCCGGTTCCCGACGTGGTGGTCGCCGGGGAGCCGGACCTGCCGTGGTACGCGGCGGTGTGGGAGTCGGCACAGACCGCAGACTCCCCGGGCCAGCGCCGGTGACCGCCCGCCGCCCGCCGCCTCCCGACCCGGCCGACCTCTCCGCGGTCTCGCGCCAGCTCGGGCGGACAGCCCGCGGCGTCCTGGAGGTGGCACACCGGTGTGCCTGCGGCGAGCCCGACGTCATCCGCACCGAGCCGCGGCTGCCCGACGGCACGCCGTTCCCCACGTCGTTCTACGCCACCTGTCCCCGGCTCACCGGCGCGGTGTCGACTCTCGAGTCGCAGGGTCTCATGCGCGAGCTGACCGAACGCCTTCGTGCCGATCCCGTTCTCCGTGAACGGTATTCGAGGGCTCACCTCGACTATCTGACCCGTCGTGCCGAGCTCGGCGAGGTCGCCGAGATCGCCGGAGTCTCCGCGGGCGGCATGCCCGACCGGGTCAAGTGCCTGCACGTGCTGGTGGCCCACTCGCTCGCCGCCGGGCCGGGGGTCAACCCGCTCGGCGACGAGGCGCTCGACCACCTCGAGCCGTGGTGGAACCGTCATCCGTGCCGTCGTGCCGCCGCCGATGTCCACGTGGACGCCGCTCCCGGCGCGAGCTCGGGCGCACACACCACCGCCGACGGTCTCGACGAGACCGGATGACGACCGCCGTCACCCGGGTGGCCGCGGTCGACTGCGGCACGAACAGCATCCGGCTGCTCGTGGCCGACGTCGACGCCGACCGCCGGCTCACCGACGTGGTGCGCCGGATGGAGGTGGTGCGGCTCGGCCAGGGCATCGACCGCACCGGACGGATCGCGCCCGAGGCGATGACCCGCACGGTGGCGGCGGCTCACGAGTACGCAGAGCAGTGCCGCGAGCTCGACGTCGAGCGGGTGCGGTTCGTCGCCACCTCTGCGTCCCGCGACGCCGACAACGCCGCCGAGTTCGTCGACCGAGTGCGAATCGCGTTCACCCGCTGGCAGATCGCACCCGAAGTGGTGAGCGGCGAGGAGGAGGCGCAGCTGTCCTTCACCGGCGCCACCGGTGGGCTCGCCGCGCTCGGCATCCGCGGCCCGTATCTCGTCGTCGACCTCGGCGGCGGCTCCACCGAGCTGGTCCGCGGCACCGACCGGGTCGAGGCGGCCAGGTCGGTCGACGCCGGGTGCGTGCGGATGACGGAACGCCACCTCCGCTCCGACCCGCCCACCGGCGCCGAGGTCGGGGCCGCCCGGCGCGACGTCGACGCCGTGCTCGACGTCGCCGAGCAGGTGGTCGACCTCACCGGTGTCGCTACGGTCGTCGGGCTGGCCGGCAGCATCACCACGGTCACCGCGCACCTGCTCGGCCTCGACCGGTACGACCCGGGCCGCATCCACCTCGCTCGCCGTCCGGTGCCGGCGCACCGTGCGTCGGCCGAGGCGTTGCTGCGGATGACGCGCGCCGAGCGAGCGGCGTTGCCGTACATGCACCCCGGACGGGTCGACGTCATCGGCGCCGGCGCCCTGGTGTGGGATGCCGTGCTCGCGCGGGTCGGCGACCGCTCACCGGCGGCCGACGTCGTGACCAGTGAGCACGACATCCTCGACGGCATCGCGCTCTCGATCGCCTGAGCCTCGGCCGCAGACCAGTCGTCGCGCATGACCGCCGACACCAGCGGCGGCCCTGTGACATCCGTGACCATTCGCTGCCCTACGTCGCCACCTCCATCGCGTCCGTGGGGGCGATCACCCCGCGTCCTGCGCGATAGCCGGCGCCGTACGGCGGAGCCGCGTGGGCAGCTCACCGGGGCCGTTCCCTGAACCAGGTGTCCCGGTCGCCAGGGTCGGGGCCGATCCGCCGCCGGGTCGGCGGCGTCGCCGAGGACACCGGTGCATAGTGGTCGAGCCGGTGGGTGAGCACCCCCTCGCCGCCGGTGAGGTCGGGCAGCCGCGCGGTCAGGTCGGGCACCGCGGCCGCGGGGAGGTTCCCCGCCAGTCGGGTGTAGCCCGTTCCATCTGTGGTGGCGGCATCGTCGCCGGAGAGGCTGGACAGCACGACCCCTCCCGAGCGGCCCACCAGCCGGGTCACCGCGCTCAGGCTCGTGTCCGGCAGCTCGAGTTCGAACCGGTCGACCGGCTGGCACACCCGCGTCCGCGCCGCCGCCAGCGCGCTCGTCACGACCACCGGCGCAAGCAGCCGGAAGTCCGCCGCCACGCTCGAGATCGACTTGTCGAACTTCTGATGTGGCCGGCTCTGCCGGGGACAGTAGCCCGACTCGGTCATCGTCACCGTGCAGTCGACCACCGCCCAGCCGGCCAGGCCTTGCCGCAGCGCCGAGCACACCCCCTCCTCGGTGGCGTCCACGAACGCGCGCGGCAGGTTCCCGCGCTCGACGCCCGGCGAGAACCGCACCCCCGCCCCCTCCGCCGCGGCCTCGACCCGCAGCCCGATCCCGGCGAGGTAGGGGTTGCCGTCGGCGCCGATCCGCTCCACGGCCGAGCCGCGACCGACGACCCGCTCCACGCAGACGACCGAGGTCGCGAGGAAGCGGGCGCGCACCCCGTAGCGCTCCTCCAGGAGTGCGGCGATCACCTCCTTCTGGACCTCGCCGTGCAGGCTCACCGCCGCCTCGCTGGCGTCGCGGTCCAGGCGCAGCGCGATGAGCGGGTCCTCGTCGGCGAGCTCGGCCAGCCCGGCGAACAAGGCCGACCGCCTCGCGGGGTCCTCGGGCTCGACCAGCGCCTCGAGCGAGGCCGGAGCGAAGCGGTGGGTCCGCCGGCGCGGGGGGATGCCGACCGTGTCGCCGACCCGTGCCGCCGGGCCCCGCACCACCGCGATCTCACCGGCTCGGGACGCTCGCCGAGCGGTCAGCCCGGCGGTCGTGCTGACCGCGAGCTCGGTCACCGGCTCCGGCCGGCGACCCGCCACGACGATTCGGTCGCGCAGCCGCAGCTCACCGGCCCACAGCCGCAGCCATGCCCGCCGTCCCCGCGAGTCGCGGTCGACGGCGAACACCGTGGCGGCGAGCGGGTCCGGCCGGTCGTGGCGGTTGTGCCCGCTGTTCCGGCCGGGCTCGCCCCGAGGTGCGGCGAGCACCGTGGTCAGGGCCGCCCGCAGCACCTCGGTGCCCGCGCCGGTCACGGCCGACCCGCAGAGGACCGGGGTGAGCTCGCCGCGGCGAACTCCCGCGCGCAGCCCGCGTACCACGTGGCGCCGCCGCACCTGGCGACCGTCGACCCAGTCGGCCAGGACCCGCTCGTCGACCTCGGCCACCGCGGCGATGGTCGCCTCGTCGGTCAGGGGGATGCCGGTCACGACGGCGTCGTGCCGGCCCTCGCCGCGGCAGCGCGCGAGCGGCACCGTGGTCGGGGCGAGCCGGCGGCGGATCTGCTCGACCACTGCCGCAACGTCGGCGCCCGAACGGTCGACCTTGTTGACGAACAGCAGGGTCGGCACGCCGATCCGTCGCAGCGCCCGCCAGATCACCACGGTCTGCGGCTGCACGCCTTCGACGGCGGAGAGCACCAGCACCGCGGCATCCAGAACCGCGAGCGAGCGCTCGACCTCGGCGATGAAGTCCGGGTGGCCGGGGGTGTCGAGGAGGTTGACGAGCAGGTCGGCGACCGGGAATGTCGCCACGCTGGCACGGATGGTGATGCCGCGCCGGCGTTCCAGCTCCATCGCGTCGGTGCGCGTGGTGCCGGCGTCGACACTGCCGGGGGCGTCGAGAACGCCTGCCTCGTAGAGCAGGCGCTCGGTCAGGCTGGTCTTGCCGGCGTCGACATGGGCGACGATGCCGAGGTTGAGGTAGGCCGGCGCGGCCGGCGGGACGGGTGAGGACACAGGGCAGCTCCACGGCGGGACGAATGACGGGTCCGGGGCGTGGTGGCTGCGCGCATGGGGTGCTGTCCTCTCGGTTCGGATGACGACCCGCCCACCCTGGCAGCCCGGCGCCATGGCCGTCGAGCCGATTACCGTCGAGCCGACTGCTCGGCGCGGGGAGTCGTGGCCGTGGCGGTGACCCGACGCAGTACGGCGTGCCGGACCTCGTGGTAGTCCATAGTCCGTAGTAGTGTGCGTCCCGCAGCATGGCGCATGCCGCTGCTCGTCATCCGACAACGAAGGGTTGATGCCGATGGACGGCACCCAGCTGGTCAAAGGAGTACTCGACCTCGCCGTGCTGGCGGTCGTCGCCCGCGAGGACGGCTACGGCTACGACGTCGTGCGGCGGCTGCGCTCGGCCGGGCTCGACGAGGTGGGCGACGCCTCGGTGTACGGCACGTTGCGCCGGCTCTACTCGGCCGGCGCGCTCGCGAGCTATGTCGTGCCGTCCGAGGAGGGCCCGCACCGCAAGTACTACGGCCTCAACGCCCAGGGCCGGCACGTGCTCGAGACGCAGGGCAAGACGTGGGCGGCGTTCGCCGCGACCATGGACCACCTTCTCGACCAGG
>JBOFLR010000451.1:0-2681 GCA_051657965.1 Dermatophilaceae bacterium | reverse complement strand
GCGGCATCGACATCGTCGACCTTGACGGTCATCGCCGCGTCCTCGGGCGCGGTGGCGTCGCGGGTGACGAGCTGCACGTGCTCGCCGTTCTCGGATGACGTGTAGCGAGCGACCCAGCCGAGGTTCAGCTCCTCGTGGTCCAGGCCGAGGTAGTCGGTCAAGAAGGCTGCGGCCGAGTCGATCTCGGCCACGCTGAGGTTGGCGGTGACTCGCTCGACTTTCACGACGGTGTTCCTGTCTCACGACGGTGGGGCTCAGGTCCGCATCCGCGTCGATCAGTTGACGGACTCGACGGCGAAGGTATCGCAGCGGTTGAGGTCGCCGGTCCGGTAGCCCTCGAGGAACCAGCGCTGCCGGGCCTCTGCCGAGCCGTGGGTCCAGGACTCGGGGTTGACCTGGCCCTGGGTCTTCTCCTGGATGCGGTCGTCGCCGACCGCCGCGGCCGCCGAGAGCGCGTCGCGCACGTCGGCGTCGGTGAGCGGCTCGAGGAACGGCTTGCCGGTGTCCTCGTCGGGCACCCGGCTCGCGTGGTGCGCCCACACGCCACCCAGGCAGTCCGCCATCAGCTCGACCCGGACCCCGTTCGACTCCGGCCCCGTGTCGCCCTGCTGGGCACGAGCGAGGATGCCGAGCTGGTCCTGTAGGGCGTGACCGTACTCGTGCGCCACCACGTACTCCTGCGCGAGCGGGCCGGCGCTGCTGCCGAACTGCCGCTCGAGGATCTCGAAGAAGCTCGCGTCGATGTACACCTTGGCGTCGACCGGGCAGTAGAACGGGCCGACCTGGTTGCTCGCGGTGCCGCACGCCGACTGGGTCGCGCCCTGGTAGAGCACCGTCTCGGTGCGCTGCCACTCCTTGCCGAACCGGGGCAGCTCGCCGGTCCAGAACGCCTGGACGGAGTTGACCGTGCCGATGACCCGGCACTCCACGTCTCTGTCGGCGTCGGCCCCGGTCCTGCACTGGCTGAATGCGTCACCGCCCTGCTGGCCTCCGGCCTGGACCTGGCCCGGGTCGTAGGCGCCACCGGCGGTGGGGTCGCCCTGCCCGAGCGGGATGCCGAAGATGAGCGACACGATCAGGAGCACCAGACCGCCGAGGCCGCCGCCGACCGCGAGACCTCCCGGCCCACGCCCGCCGCCACCGGAGCCGCCGGAGCTGACCTGGGAGGTGTCGAGGGTGACGTCGTCGGTGAAGCTCATGTCAGGTGCCTCCGTACCCGGGCGTGGCCGCGGCATCCGCGGGCCCGACCTAGACTAGAGCCGCCCGTGCCCGCGCATCGCGCGGCTCGCCCCCGGTTGGCGGGCGCACGTCATCCGTTCTCGAAAGGCTCGCTCGTGATCACCGCTGTGTCCGTGGAGCTGCGCGCCGGGGCCCGGCTGCTGCTCGACGACGCGACCTTTCGCGTGGGCACCGGCGACCGCATCGGTCTGGTCGGCCGCAACGGCGCGGGCAAGACCACCTTGACCAAAGCACTCGCGGGCGTGACGCTCCCGGCATCCGGCACCATCACCCGCAGCGGCGAGGTGGGCTACCTCCCGCAGGACCCGCGCACCGGAGACCTGCACGTCACCGCACGCGACCGGGTGCTGTCGGCACGGGGGCTCGACGCCATCGTGCGCGACCTACGCGGCGCCGAGCACGCGATGGCGACCGAGGCGGGGGAGCGGCAGGAGCGGGCCATGCGCCGCTACGGGCGGCTCGACGCCGAGTTCACCGCGGCCGGCGGGTACGCCGCCGAGTCCGAGGCGGCCCGGATCGCCGGGGCACTCGGACTGGAGGAGCGGGTGCTCGAGCAGCCGATCGGCACCCTGTCGGGCGGGCAGCGACGGCGCATCGAGCTCGCCCGCATCCTGTTCTCCGGTGCCGACACCCTGCTGCTCGACGAGCCCACCAACCACCTCGACGCCGACTCGGTGGCGTGGTTGCGCGACCACCTCAAGGCCTACCGCGGTGGGCTGGTCGTCATCAGCCACGACGTCGAGCTGCTCGGTGAGGTGGTGAACAAGGTGTTCCACCTCGACGCCAACCGGGGCGAGCTCGACCAGTACAGCCTCGGATGGAGTGCCTACCTCCAGCAGCGCGAGACCGACGAGCGCCGTCGTCGGCGCGAGCGGGCCAACGCCGAGAAGAAGGCCGCCGCGCTGATGGCGCAGGCCGACAAGATGCGCGCCAAGGCGACGAAGACCGTCGCGGCGCAGAACATGGCACGGCGGGCGGAGCGGCTGCTCGGCGGGCTCGAGGCCGAGCGGTCCCACGACAGGGTGGCCCGGCTGCGCTTCCCGAAGCCGGCGCCGTGCGGGCGCACGCCGCTGCGGGCATCTGGGCTGTCGCGCTCCTACGGCTCCCAGGAGGTGTTCACCGACGTCGACCTCGCCGTGGACCGCGGTTCCCGGGTCGTCGTGCTGGGCCTCAACGGCGCCGGGAAGACCACCTTGCTGCGGATGCTCGCCGGCGTCGACGAGCCCGACACCGGGCAGGTCGAGCCGGGTCACGGGCTGAAGATCGGCTACTACGCGCAGGAGCACGAGAACCTCGACGTCGGGCGCACCGTGCTCGAGAACATGAAGTCGGCCGCGCCCGACCTCGGTGAGACCGACGTGCGCAAGGTGCTCGGCTCGTTCCTCTTCACCGGTGACGACGTCGCGAAGCCGGCCGGTGTGCTGTCCGGCGGCGAGAAGACC
>JBOFLR010000450.1:0-2126 GCA_051657965.1 Dermatophilaceae bacterium | reverse complement strand
ACACCATCATGCACATGCCTGGCGCACATTGGTGGCACGACAGGGAACGTGAGCAGCGCCCCCAGCCTGACCCGCCAGATTGAGAGCGGCCGAGCTGATCGCGTCGCTCGAGCGAGGCGAGGGGCGCTGCTCGTCGGCCCGGCTACTACGACTGGGTAGCACAGGAATGAGGTCGCCAAGACATTCTTGTCGACGGCGGCCGCCAACTGGGTGGCCGCCGTGGTTCTGTGCTGTATTTATGGGGCAAGTTACCCTACGTGATACGCCTTATCGTACGCGTAACGGCCGGCTCCGCAGTCCGCCACCGACACCTGATTGACGTACCTGAAGGGGCCGTAGACAATGGAGTCCCGGTTCCCGCTCGACGTCTGCAGGCGGCAGTAAGCGACGGCCCGCACCACGGAGGTCGCGCCGGCGCTGCTACGGCAAATCGCATGTACCTCTTCGCCCTTGACGAAAGTCGTCGAGCACTGCGAGATCGCCTGGGCGGGCGAAATGCCGACAATGGTGCCGCTCGTAGCGAGCGCTCCGATGAAGAACAGCTTGACAGTCTTGTTACGCATAGTGAAACCCCCATCAAGACGCGGCGGACATGGTTCCCAGGAGACCGCGCAAGCACGCTATCCGACGCCGTTTTCGGCATCAATGGTGCCTACCTCGACTATTCTCAAGGCGAATGCCGCCGCCAAGGACGAGTAGGCGGCCGCTGGGAGCACTGCCGCGTGAAGGAGGCGCGGCCGGCCACCGACGAGATGGTGGCCGGGCTGCTCGACCAGCTGGGCGCCGCGGCCGTCGTCGGGCTCACCTCGGTGATCGGGTTCGCCAACCTCACCACGCGGGGCAACGTCGCGCTCGGCATCGAGTCCGAGGACCTCGCGGGCTCGTGCCCACGGGGATGACGCCCGGCCGCGCCCGCCACTCCGCCGCCTGAGGCCGGCGTGCCGGTGCCGCCGACCGCGGAGGATCCGGCGGTAGGAATTCGGTCGTACTAAAGTAGTATGACGAGATGAAGCTCAGCATCAGTCTTCCGGACGAGGACGTCGCGGCGCTGGACCGCTATGCCCGCGCAGCCGGCATCGCCAGCCGGTCGGCAGCCATCCAGCGCGCGATCCGCCAACTCGCCCACCCCGAGCTCGACGACTCCTATGCCGCCGCCTGGGACGAGTGGGAGGCCTCCGGCGACGCCGGCGCCTGGGAAGAGACCGCGGCCGACGGGCTCACCGATGCGGCGCGGTGAGATCCGACTGGTCGACCTCGACCCCGCTCGCGCCTCCGAGGCCAACAAGCGGCGGCCCGCCGTGATCGTCAGCAACGACCGCGCCAACGCGACCGCCGCCCGGCTCGGCCGGGGAGTCGTCACCATCGTCCCGGTGACCAGCAACGTGGCCACGATCCACCCGTTCCAGGTCGCACTCGCTGCCGAGACGACCGGTCTGCGAGTCGACTCCAAGGCGCAGGCCGAACAGGTCCGGTCCGTGTCCGTGCAGCGCGTGGGGGCCGCCCTGGGACGCGTCCCGCCCCAACTCATGACCCAGCTGGATGACGCCCTGCGCCTCCACCTGGACCTGTGACCGGCCGCGTCACGAGGTCGATCGGATCGGCGACGCACGTGGCGGCTTCATCGACGTCCCGCCGGGCTGGTGTCACACACTGGACGTGGTCGGTGTCTGGATGGCGACAGGCCAGTCGACGTACGGAGGAGTCATGACCACGAGGATCCCTGCCCGAGAGATCACCGGCCCCTACGGCATCCTCGTCAAGGCGTTCAGCAGGAGGATGTTCGGGCGGGTGCCGGCGTCGCTCGGGGTGATGTGGCACAACCTGCCGGTGCTGAAGGCGTCGATGGGCTTCGGCCAGAAAGTGCAGAAGCTGGATGGATGTGACCGCACGCTGAAGTCGTTCGCGCACATGGCCGTTGCCTCCTACGTCGGCTGCTCGTGGTGCCTGGACTACAACCACTTCGTGGCCTACCACGAGGGGCTCGACGTCGACCGGGCGCGGGAGATCCCGCGGTGGCGGGAGTCCGACGTGTTCGGCTCGCTGGAGCGCGACGTGCTCGAGTACGCCGAGGCGATGAGCGACACCCCACCGACCGTCACCGACGAGCTGGTGGCCAGGCTGCTCGA
>JBOFLR010000449.1:0-17323 GCA_051657965.1 Dermatophilaceae bacterium | reverse complement strand
CGGGTGGCGAGCACGGCGGCCTGGGTGCGCCGCTCGAGGCCGAGCTTGTGCAGCAGCACGGACACGTAGTTCTTGATCGTCTTCTCCGCCAACGACATCCGCTCACCGATCTGGCGGTTGGTGAGCCCCTCGGCGACGTAGCCGAGCAGGCGCTGCTCCTGCGGGGTGAGCGCGGCCAGCTCGGGCGCGACCTCGGGGCCGTGGCGCACCCGCTCGAGCACCCGGCTGACCAGCGGGGGGTCGATCAGCGACTGCCCGGCGGCCACCCGCCGCACCGAGTCGACGAGGTCGAGGCCCTTGACGTCCTTGAGCACGTAGCCGTCGGCGCCGGCCATGATCGCCGCGAACAGCGCCTCGTCGTCGTCGTACGACGTGAGGATCAGCGCCCGGATGCCGGAGTCGACCGAGCGCACGGCGCGGCACACCTCGATGCCGGAGCCGTCGGGCAGCCGCGCGTCGAGCACCGCCACGTGCGGGCGCAGCGCCGGGATGCGCGCGGCGGCCTCGCGCGCGGTGCCCGACTCGCCGACCACCTCGATGTCGCCCGCCGACTCGAGCAGTGTGCGCAGCCCCTGCCGCACCACCTCGTGGTCGTCGAGGAGGTAGACCCGCACCGGTGCGTCCGTCACGGGGTCCATTCAGGTGGGTCGGAGGCCGGCTGCGCAAGTCCGGGACCTTGGTCCCACGGGGAGAGGCCGTCCTCCTCTGGGCGTCGCGTCGCGCCGGCGGGACGCTGAGCGGTGGACAACGAACCGAGCCGTGACGCAGTGGGCGGTGAGAGGAGCCGCGACACGAGTGCGTCCCGCTCGACGACCACGACGAGGTGAGTGCCGTGTTCAGCATTCGCAACCTCGGGGCGGGCGAGGGTCCGGTACGGGAAGGAGAAGAGGTCATGGGTCGGCAGGTCGTGAAGTGGACGGTCGTCGGAGTCCTCGGCGTCCACGGTGCGATCCACCTGATGGGCGCCGCGAAGGGCTTCGGCTGGGCCGAGATGGCGCAGCTGAGCAGCCCGACGACGGTCGCCGGAGGCGCGGGATGGCTCGCGGCCGGCGCCCTCGTGCTCGCCGCCGCCGTGCTGGTGGCACGCGGGGCGCCGCGCTGGTGGTGGGCCGTCGCGGCCACCGCGGCCGCGGCGTCGCAGGCGATGGTGCTCACCGCGTGGGACGACGCGCAGGCCGGCACGGTCGCGAACGTCGTCCTCGCTGTCGTCGCGGGGTACGGCTTGCTCGCCACCGGCCCGCCGAGCGCCGAGGCGCGGTGGCGTGCCGCGACGCTGCAGGCGCTCGCCGACCTGCCGGTGAGCAGCCGGACGGTCACCGAGGAGGACCTGGCGCGGCTCCCGGCACCACTCGCCCAGTACGTGCACCGCAGTGGCGCGGTCGGGCGACCCGTGATCACCGCGTTCTCCGCTCAGGTGCACGGCCGCATCCGCAGCGGCCCCGACCGGCCGTGGATGAGGTACACGGCCACCCAGGTGAACACGTACGGCGCACGGCCGCAGCGGTTCTTCCTCATGCACGCCCATCGCCGCGGCATCCCGGTCGAGGTGCTGCACACCTACGACCGGGAGGGCGCGCGGATGCGGGCGGCGCTGCTCTCGGCGGTCACGGTCGCCGAGGCGTCCGGACCGGAGCTGGACCGCGCCGAGACGGTGACCCTGTTCAACGACCTCGTCGTGCTCGCGCCGGGCGCCATCCCGTCGGCGCCGGTGCGCTGGGAGGCCGTCGACGACCGCCACGTGCGAGGCCGGATGACGGTCGGCGCGGTGACGGCCGAGGCCACCCTGCTCTTCGACGCGGCGCACGACCTCGTCGACTTCGTCTCGGACGACCGGCTGCGTGCGCTCGACGGTGGTGCGTCGTTCGTGGCTCAGCCCTGGTCGACCCCGTTGTGCGCGTACGCGTTCACCGAACCCGGCGGTCGGCGCGCGGCGATGTACGGCGAGGGCCGCTGGCACGCGCCGCCACCCGAGGGCGAGTTCTCGTACATCGAGTTCGCCGTCGACGCCGTGCACTACGCCCCACCGGAGCCGCCCGACCGGCGTGGTCGGGTGGGCGCCTCCGGTCTCGCGGCTCACGCCGGATGACGGTCGGCCGGTGCCCGAACCGGCTCGGCGGGGCCGTCGCGCCTAGGGCGGGGCCGTCGCGCCTAGGCCCTGTTGCGAAAGACGGTCCGCGTCCTCGATGCGCTCCTGTGACGCCGGCTACGACGCGGAAACCGGGGTGAGCACGACGACTTCGGCGTCGTAGCCGGCGTCGTAACGTCACGAGGCGCCGGACGGAGAGACTTTCGCAACACGCCCTAGGGCGGGGCCGTCGCGCCTAGGGATGACGTCGACGTCGTCACGCCCGGATGACGGTGGCTCTCGCGTACCAGCTCGCAGGTTCACCGAGCGCACGGATGACGCCGGCGCCGGCCGGACCGCTCCTCGGCGGTGTCACGCTCGCGCGGATGATCCGGCTCTTACGGACCGGCTCAGCTGCATCGGCCGAACGGCTGGACTCGGATGGCCCGTTCGGCCATCTCGGCTGATGACGGTGTCACCGTCATCCATGCGGGTGGCAGCATATGACCTGGCAGCCGGAGGGATCCCCCTGCACCCCCCGGCTTCACCCCCGAGTCGCCCCCGACCCGCACTGCGGGCTCGGGGGCGATCAGGTGTCTGGGGAGCAGGGGCATGACCACCGGGGAGCAGGGGCACGACCACCGGCACACGCCGCGCTGCGGTCGCCGGGCCGCGGTCGCCGAGCGGGCCGAGCTGAGCGGGCCCGAATCCTGGCGGGGCGGCGGCGAGCGGCTTCTCCATCGGGCCGACCGGGTGTCGCGACCCCGGGTGTTGCGGACCCCGGTGTGGCGACCTTGGTGTCACGACCCTGTGTCACGACCCCGATGTCACGGAACCGTCGTTGCGGCATCATGCGGTGAGCCGTCCTGCCGTGGTGGTGCAACGGGTCGTGCTTCAGGAGGTGGCGTGGTGCGAGTGCTCGTGGTCGAGGACGACAGCACGGTGGCGGGCGAGGTGGTGAACGCCCTGACGGCGCGCGGCTTCAGCGTCGACGTCGCCGGCACCCTCGCCCGGGCCGACGAGCTGGTGTGGGTCAACGACTACGACGTCGTGGTGCTCGACCGCGGCCTGCCCGACGGCGACTCGATGCCGCTGCTCGCGGCGATGCGCGCCCGGGGCGACGACACGGCCGTGCTGGTGCTCACCGCACGGAGCGAGCTCGCCGACCGGGTAGCGGGCCTCGACCACGGCGCCGACGACTATCTCGCCAAGCCCTTCGCCATGCCCGAGCTGCTGGCCCGGGTGCGCGCGCTGGGGCGGCGGGCAGGGGCAGCGGCCGTGCCGGTCCGGCGCCTCGGCGACCTCGAGCTCGACCCGGCGACCATGCGGGTGTCGCGTGGCGGGCGAGACCTCACGCTGACGGTGAAGGAGTTCGGCATCCTCGAGCACCTGCTGCGCCACGCCGGCCGGGTGGTCTCCCGCGCCGAGCTGGTGGAGCACTGCTGGGACGAGTTCGCCGACCCGGCATCCAACGTCGTCGAAGTGCGGATCCGTTTGTTGCGCAGCAAGATTGGTGAGCCCCCGCTCATTCACACGGTGCGTGGCGCGGGGTACGTCGCGGACGGCGAACCCCGGTGAGCAGCAGTCGCGGCACGCCGCAGCACCGGGTGCTGGCCAGGCTGCGACGCCGGCTGATCGCCACGATGGTGGTCGTCGTCACCCTCGGGGTCGGCTCGGCGTGCGCGCTGCTCGTGGCGCGCGACGTGACCCTCTCCCGAGAGCGGGCCGACAGCGACCTGCTCGGTGCGGCGTCGCGCGCGGCCGCCCTGGTCTATCTCGGCGACGACGGGCGCCCGCGCACCGACGCCGTCGCCGACGACACCGTGGCGCTCGGCGACCTGCGCGTCGTCGTGGTGAGCCGTGGCCCCTCCGGCCCCGACATCGCCCGGCCGCCCGGGGTGCTCTTCGACTCCGCTCGGCCCGGCACCGGCCCGCTCGAGGATTCGCTGCTCGAGCTCGTCCGCCGGGCGTCCGCCGATGCCGCCGAGGTGGGCTCCCTCGGCGACGTGCGAACCGGCACCGGCACCGTGCGCGCCGCCGCGCTGCCGTGGTTCGACGACCGCGGCGTCGCCGGTGCCGCCATCGCGCTCGAGCCGCGCCCGCGGCGACTCACCAGCCCGCTGCTCGCCCCGATCCTCGCCGTCGGTGTCGGCCTGGTCGTGGCGTTCGTCGCCCTCGGGGCGGTGCTGACCACCCGCAGCCTGCGCCCCGCTGCCCGGGCTGCATCCGAGCGCGAGCGGTTCCTCGCCACCGCCGCCCACGAGCTCCGGAGCCCGCTCGCCGGTCTGCGGGCCGGGGCCGAGACGCTCGGCCGTGCGCACCCGCCCGGCAGCCCCGGCTGGGCGAGTGCCCGTGCGGTGCTCCATCAAGCCGACACGGCGTCATCCGTGGTCGGCAACCTGCTGCTCGCCTCGCGCATCGACAACGCCGACGTGCCGTTCGCCGCCCGCCCGGTGCGGCTCGACGCGCTGGTCTCTGGTCTCGAGGTCCGCTACCCCGATGTCGTCGCCGAGGTGCACGAGCCGGTGGTCGTCGAGGGCGACGAGGCGCTGCTCACCCACGCCGTGGCCAACCTCGTCGACAACGCCCGCCGCCACGGCGGTACCACGGATGCCGTGCGCGTCACCGTCGCTCGCACCGGCGGCGAGGTGGTGCTCACCGTCAGCGACCGCGGCCCGGGCTTCCCGGCCGGGCTCGACGCGCTCGCGCCCTACGCCGGCACCGGTGAGGGCACCGGCCTCGGCCTCTCGCTCGTCGACTGGGTGGTCCGTCGGCACCATGGCCGTCTCGAGCTCGGCACCGGAGCAGGCAGCATCGGTGCCGAGGTCCGCATCCACCTCCCGGCCGCGGACGCCACCGGACGGGGCGGATGACACACCCGTGGCGGCGCCGTCTCGCAGCCTTTACGTGATACGATACTAGCGATGGAGATTCACCCGGCCGCCCGAAAGCACGGCGTGCCGGAGGATCACATTCGTCACGCCGTTGAGCACGCTGTCGTCCATTCGCCGGGCGGTGAGGACCCGCCCCGGATCTTGGTGCTCGGTCCAGACCAGGCTGGCAACCTGCTGGAGGTCGTCGCGATCGTACGGGGCGAGGACCTACTGGTGATCCATGCAATGGCCATGCGAGGCAAGTACCGATCGCTGATCTCGAAAGCCCCTACTCATCGCCGAAGGAGGCATCGATGACTACTCATGGACGTGCCGTTGATGGCACCGAGCTGACCGACGAGCTGATCCAGCGGTTGGCCGACGAGGCCGAGGCCGGCTACGACGTCGATACGCTGGCGCCGCGCGCGCGTCGGGGGCGACCGCCCATGGGGGCGGCGGCCGCTCGTGCGCTACCCGTCCGTCTCGACCCGGACCTCCGGGAGTCGGTGGTCGCTCGGGCCGAGCGCGATGGCGTGAACCAGAGCGAGGTCGTCCGCCGAGCGTTGCGCCAGTACCTCGCGTCGTGACGTGAGGGGGAGGGTGCGCGGGCTGAGACACGAGATCGGTGCCGAGGTCCGCACCCACCTGCCTGCCGCGAACGACATCCGAGAGGGCGGATGACGCAACACGCCGCGGGCGACATCCGACCCGCCGCTCCCAAGGGCCGGTTGAACGACGTTCAGAGACCCGCGCGTCGTGCGACTCCCAGCACGAGCCGGTCGATGCCTCCCGGGAATCCGGACACGTTGCTGATCGCGACGACACTCGCCCGTTGCTCGGGAAGCACCAGCGCGAAGCAGTTCGTCCCGAGGTCGCCACCCTCGTGTACCCAACCGTCCGGACGGCTCGTATCGACGCCCCACCCGAGACCCTGGGCACCGTCGGCGGTGCCCTCCCCCTTGCCTGGCTGGTCGGTAAAGGCGGACTGCACCGCACGACGACTGAGCACCCGCCTGCCGGTCGGACCGACTCCGTCACGGGCCCAGACCGACGAGTACGCCGCCAGTCCGAGTGTCGACGTGCGCATGCCGCCGTCGGGGTAGGTGTCATAGGTATAGCGCGCGTACTCCACGAAACCGTCGATGCTCGGGTCGCCGTCGAGCACGCTGTAGAGGTACTCGTAGTCGAAGTCGAGACCGTTGCGTACCGTGCCGTCGACGATGGGCGCATACCCGTTCGCCGGTTCGACGCTGCTCTCCGAGAGTCGAAAGCCACTGTCCGAGACCGCACTCGGCTGTAAGACGAGAGCACGCATGCGGTCGTGGACGTCACGACCAGTGACCCGTTGGACGATGTCGATCAGCGGGACCCAGGCCAGGTTGCTGTAGCTGCGGTCGACCCCGGGCCGTGCGTCGGCCAGCCAGAAACCGGTATCCGCCGGGTAGGCGTAGTCGCGGTCGTCGACGCTGCGTGCCAGGCAGCGGCGAGCCCACTCGCCGTCGCGAGCCGGCAGGTCTCCCGCGCGGTACCCGTCGGCGTACGGGCCCGGGTCCGGGCCGACCTCAGCCATCCCCGTGGTGTGGCTCAGCATCATCCGCAAGGTGAGTGGCACCGACGGGTAGGACGGATGCCGCAGCGGGTAGGGCAGGTAGCGGTTGACGTCGGCGTCGAGGTCGACCATCCCGCGATCCTCGAGGGCGAGGATCAGGGTGGTCATGTACGTCTTCGTCACCGAGGCGATGTTGTGCGTGGTGCTCAACGTAAACGGGCGGGGACGGCGCAGACCGCGACGACCGTACGCGCGGGCCCACACCACCTGACCGTCCCGAGTGATGGCCACGCCACAGCCCGGCACACGCGACATGTCGCCGAGCTTCTCCTCGACGTAGCGCTCGACGCTGGGGATCTCGGGGCCGACAGCCGTGCGGCCGGGCCTCGAGGCCGTCTCGTCGGATGACGGCGACGCGGTGGCACGCGGCACGCCAGCCGCCAGTCCGGCGCCGGTGAGGAGGCCGAGGGTGGCTCGACGAGTGGGGTTCATGAGCGTTCTCCTTCGTGGTGTGTCTCGACGCGGGCCCTCGAGTCCCGATGGGTGGTGTCAGTCGCCGTAGCTGAATGCGCGCGCCATCGGTGCGCGGTCACGGGCTTCCACCACCGCGAAGGCGAGCTCGGCGAGGAACGGGTCGATCACGTGCTCGACGTGCGGGCTGAGCAGGATGTGGAGCGAGGGCGGGGTGAGCCCGGTCGACACGTCCCACCCGCGGTCTAGCATCGCGGCCGACACCGCCTCGACATCGATCTGCTCGTCGGCGAACACCACGACGATCCCCGCCTGCGGGTCGAGCGGCACCCGGAGCCCGGGGATCTGCGCGGCGCCGGCCGCGAGCCGGCGGGCGCTGTCGCGGACACTGAGCGCGGCGGCCCGATAGCCGCCTCGGCCGAGTGTGCGCAGCGTGGCCCAGGCGGCTGCGAGCGTGCCGCCCGGACGGGAGCCGGCGAAACCGATCCGCTCGTACGGGCGGTAGTGCCATCCGGGCTCGGGCAGGGTGAAGGTGTGCAGCCGGCGCAGGTCCTCGCGCAGGCAGAGCGTGGAGATCCCGTTGAGGCACAGCCCGAACTTGTGCAGGTCGGCGGAGATCGACCACACGCCGTCGAGTTCCAGTCCGAAACACGGTGTGCTGGGGTCCACGTCTCGGAGGAAGGCCAGGAGGAACCCGCCGACACACGCGTCGACGTGCATCCAAACGTCACGCTCGGCGGCGACGGCGGCGATCTCCTCGACCGGGTCCACCACCCCTTGCGGGTAGGACGGCGCGGACGCGGCCACCAGTACCGTGTCGGCGTCAAGCGCGTCGCGGATCGCGGAGGGCGAGGCCCGGAAGTCGTCGTCGACCGCGGTGCGCCGCACCCGCAGGCCGAGCTCGTCGGCCGCCTTGTCCAGCGACGGGTGGGCCGTCATCGGGATGACGATGTTCGGGTCGCGCACGCCGCGCTGACGGCCCAGCTCCCGCGCGGCCTTGATCGCCAGGAAGTTGCTCTCGGTGCCTCCACCGGTGAGCGTCACCGCTCCGCCGGGGGGCACGAGCAGCACCTCGGCGACCATGGCGCGAAGCTCGCGGTCGATCCTCGCCAACGAGGGAAGCGCGTTCACCGAGAAGACGTTGGTGTGGGCGAACATCGCCTGGGCCGACCTGGCCGCCAGGTACGACTCGGCGGGGTAGGCCGGCCAGTACCGCTCGAACAGGCCACGCTCGTAAGGCAGTTCGTCGGCCTGGTAGTTGGTCAGCTGCTGCTCGAGAACGCGCCACGGCATGCCGCGCTCGGGGAGCGCCGGGTCGTGCGTCATCCTGCCACCTCCGTCGGGTGCTCGTCCCAGTGCTGAAGGAAGGTACGGGTGGCCGGATGCCGCGGCGCGGCGAAGACCTCGGCCGGAGGCCCCTCCTCGACGATGACGCCCTCGTGCATCATCACGACCCGGTCCGCCACACGCCGCGCGAACCCCAGCTCGTGGGTAACGGCCACCATCGTCATACCGTCCCGCGCCAACCGGGTCATCACGTCGAGGACATCGGTGACGAGCTCGGGGTCCAGTGCCGAGGTGGGCTCGTCGAACAGCATCAGCGCCGGGTCCATCGCGAGAGCGCGAGCGATGGCCACCCGCTGCTGCTGCCCGCCCGAGAGTTGCGCGGGGTAGGACGGCGCCTTGTCGCTCAGTCCGACCCGGTCCAGCAGCTCCAGGGCTCGGTTCTTCGCGGCGGACGGCGTGACCTTGCGGACCCGGACCTGGGCGAGGACCACGTTCTCGAGCGCGGTGAGGTGCGGGAACAGGTTGAAGCGCTGGAACACCATGCCGATCCGCGATCGTTGCCGGGCGGTCGTCCGTTCCTGCGCGAGGCGGAGGTGCTTGCCGTGACGCTCGTAGCCGACCAGCGACCCGTCGACGAGGATGCGGCCGCTGTCGATGGTCTCCAGGTGGTTGACGCAGCGGAGCAACGTGGTCTTCCCGGACCCCGAGCGACCGAGCAGACACACCACCGACCCGCGATCGACCTGGAGGTCGACTCCGCGGAGCACCTCGTGCTCGCCGAAGCTCTTGCGCACCGCCGCGATGTCGAGCATGGCGGTCATGCGCGCCGACCTTGACCACCGAGGGCGCGGACCCGACCGCCACCGTGCCGGCCCAGCCGGCGCTCGACCGCCCACTGTGCCGCGGACAGCACCGACGTCAGTGCGAGGTACCAGACGCTGGCGACGATGAGCAATTCGATGACGGCGAAGTTGCGTGAGTAGATCGACTGGGCGCTGGTGAGCAGATCCGATCCCGAGATGACGGACACCAGTGCTGTGGTCTTGAGCATCGTGACCACCTCGTTCCCGGTCGGGGGCACGATCACCCTTAGCGCCTGGGGCATCACCACCGACCGGAGCGTCTGCGATCTCGTCATCCCGAGTGCCAGTGATGCCTCGCTCTGCCCGACGTCGACGGAGAGCAGGCCCGCGCGGATGATCTCGGCCATGTAGGCGCCCTCGTTGAGCCCCAGCCCGAGCAGGGCGGCAGTGAAGCCGGTGATGACGGCATTGGTCTCGGCGACCCACAGCTCGCCGACGCCGGGGAGCCCGATGCCTACGGTGGGGAACAGCAGGCCCAGGTTGAACCAAAAGATCAACTGCACCAGCACGGGGGTGCCGCGAAAGACCCAGATGAACCCGAGTGCCACCGAGACGAGCACCGGGTTCGACGAGCCACGCATCAGCGCGGCCACGACACCGACGACGATGCCGAGGCCCATCGAGGCCACGGTGAGGATGGCGGTGACGCCGACCCCGCGCACGATGGTGTCGGCGGCTAGGTTCTCGCGGACCACCGACCAGTCGACGTTCGGGCTGGTGGCGAGCGCGTGGACCACGGTGCCGACGAGGAACAGCACACCGAGGGCGAGGGGCAGTCGCCCCCAGTGCCGAGTCGGGACGACGACCAGGTCGGCGCCCTCGTCCGGACTGTCCGCGCGGCTGCCGGGGCATGGTCGCACCTGCACCTCACTCACCGTTGATCTGCGCCTTCTCGACCGCGCCGCGCGTCAGGCCGTACTTCTCGAGCAGTTGCTTGTACTCACCGGAGTCGATGACGGCCTGGAGCGCGGCACGGAGCGCCTCGGCGAGCTGACGTTCGGATGCAGGGACCGCGATGCCGATCAGCGAGCCCTCGGGCTGGATCGGCTCGCCGACGATCTCGAACTGGTCGGGCGCCTCCTTGACCAGGAAGCTCGCGTTCGACACGTTCGTGATGGCGACATCCGCCCGGCCCGACCGCACTTGGGTCTGCTTGTCGGTGGCTGCCGGCAGCTGGACGATCTCGACCGGCTCGCCCCTTGCCGCGGCGCACTTTCGGTTCGCCTCCTCGGCGGTGTTGACCTCGCCGAAGGAGCCCTTCTGCACCACGACGGTGCGACCACACAGGTCGTCGAAGGATCGAACCCCGGCGGGGTTGCCGGCCTTGACCACCAGGGTGGCGCCGTCGACGAAGTAGTCGACGAAGTTGACCTTGTCCCGCCGTTCTTCCAGATCGCTGAGGAAGGCCATCGCGATGTCGTACCGCCCGGACCCGAGGCCCGGGATGATGGCGTCGAACTCGGTGACGTTGATGAACTCGACCTCGATCCCGAGCTCACGGCCCAGTGCGGCGCCGAGGTCGGGGTCGAAGCCGATGATGGTCTTGTTGTCCGTGTCGAAGTACTCGATGGGCGGGTACGTCGCGTTCGTCGCCACCACCAGCTTGCCCGCCGAGGCGATGTCGGCCGGCAGCGCGATCGTGGCGGAGGCGGTCGACGACGGTGGGTCCGAGGCTCCCGGCGAGCTGGACGACGTGACGCACCCGGCGGTCAGACCGAGACCCAGCACCGCACCGGCGAGGACCAGACGCTTGGCACTCATGACGACCTCCCACGAAATTTTGTTGGACAATATTGAGTACCGAGTGTGTATGTCAATATGTACCCTGTGACTTCGCCGGATCGGTCATCCATCAGCGCCGTCGGCATGATCACCGAGGACGTCAAGCAGCGGCTGCTCCGTCTCGAGCTCTATCCGGGAAGTCCGATCCGCGAGTCCGAGGTCGCGCGTCGCTACGACACCAGCCGGCACACCGCACGAGCGGCCATCGCCTCGCTCGCCGCCGAAGGTGTCCTGGTGCATGACCGCCATCGCGGGGCCCGGGTCCGCGAGTTCGGCCCGGCCGACGTCGGTGACGCCTTCGACCTCCGCGAGGCGCTGGAGCTGCAGGCGGTTCGGCTGATCTGTCAGCGGCGCCCGCGCCTCGACGTCCTCGTCGGCGCGGTCGACCGTCTCGACGTGCTCGAGGCCACCGAACGCACCTCGGACCTGCGAGTCGTGGAGTGGGAGACCCTCCAAGCCGACCGCGCCGCCCATCGCGCGCTCGTCGATGCCGCGGGTAGCGAGCGGATCAGCCGTGCGTACCGATCCATCGACCTCGAGATCGCCTACTGCTACGCGCTCTACCGCGTCCAGGCCACCCCGCCCGACGACTTCGAACACCGGACCGTCCTCGCCGCACTCCAGGCGGGCGACGAGGATGTCGCGACCGCGGTGCTGCGCAGCCACATCGACGTCGCACGCGCCGCCTGCCTGTCGGCCGCCTCCGCGGCGCCCGCAGCCGCGGAGGCCATGTTCCCTCCGAAGTGATCGAGATCAGCGGCCTGCAGCCGTCCTGAGGTCGCCGGAGCGCAAGGACGCCTGTGTGGGTGGCTCTCGCTCGCGCCCGCCGACAGGTGACGGGTTGGCTGCGTCCGCCGAGCGCGTCATCTCCGCGTCATCCGCGGGCGGGCATGGTGGCCTGGTTCGTCCTCTCCCACGTCTCCGAGGAGTCCCTGATGCCCTCCTTCTCGTCCCGGCCGGCTTGGCGCCGTCCGCTCGTCACCGCCGTCGTGGTCGGCTCGGTGCTGCTGCCGGTGTGCTCGGCGAGCGGCCTCACCGCACCCGGTGCCGCGGTGCAGCGCCCCCTCGTCGACGGCCGCACGCTGGTGGTCAGCCCGGCCGGCAACGACTCGGCGGCCGGCACCCGGGCCGCGCCGATGCGCACCCCGCAGGCCGCGGTGAACCGGCTCGGCACGGCTGGCGGGACGGTCGAGCTGCGCGGCGGTCGCTACGCGGGGGCACGCATCGTCATCGACAACCGCCGCGACGTCACCGTGCGGGCCGCCACCGGCGAGCGGCCGGTGCTCGACCTCGCCGGGGTCGCACCGCCGGCGGGCACCACCGGCGTGATCGAGGTGCGCGGAGGTGCGCGGATCGGCATCCAGGGCCTGGAGGTCACCGGCTACCGCAGCCGGTCGACCGCGGCCACGCCGATCGGCATCTACGCGACAGGCGCGACGCGTGGCCTGCGGATCGTCGACAACCACGTTCACCACCTCGGCAACGACAACCCGACCCGGGGCAGCTTCGACATCAATGCACACGGCATCGCGGTGTACGGGCGCTCGGCCACGACGCCGATGTCGTCGGTGACGATCAGCGGCAACGAGGTCGACCACCTCGTGCTCGGCGCCAGCGAGGCCGTGGTGCTCAACGGCAACGTCGACGGCTTCGATGTCGTCCGGAACCGGGTGCACGACACGAACAACATCGCCATCGACGCCATCGGCTTCGAGGAGACCGTCGGCGGATCGGCCCGCTGGACCGACGTGAACCGGGCCCGCAACGGGCGCATCGTGGGCAACACCGTCGAGCGCGTGCGCAGCGAGGGCAACCCGGCCTACTGGGACGACGGCGGCTGGTGCAACTGTGCCGGCGGCATCTACCTCGACGGTGCGAAGAACGTGGAGGTCGCCGAGAACACGGTGGTGCAGGCGGACATCGGCATCGAGGTGGCGTCGGAGTGGGCGCGCGGACGCACCGACGGCATCACGGTGCGTGACAACGACATCCGGTCGAGTCGGTACGTCGGGCTGGCCATCGGCGGGTACGACACCCGGCGCGGCGAGGCGTTCGACGTCACCGTGCTGCGTAACCGACTGCGCGGCAACAACACCCGGGATGACGGCTCGCCCGAGATCCTGCTGCAGTACTACGTGCACGACAGCGTCATCCGCGAGAACACCGTGACCACGACGAACCGGGAGTACCCGCTGGTCGTGAGCCGGGTGAAGCCGGCCGGCGGCGCTGCGAAGAACGCCGGGCTCGTGATCGACCGCAACTCCTACGGCGGGCCGGTTCCGGCCGGGTCGGCGGTGTTCGTCTGGAACGGCACCGAGCGCACCGGGCTCGCCGCGTGGCGAGCCGCGAGCGGCCAGGATGCCGCGAGCACCTGGACGGTGCGCTGACCACGCCGGTGACGGTGCCGGTGGCGGTGCCGCTGCTGGGGGCGGTGCCGCCACCTGGCGCGACGCCTCGTCCGAAGGGACGGTCTCCATCGGCCCTTCGGGCAGTGCGCCTCGCAATGCCTTTCGCCGGCACCGGCCGCTGGGACACGATGGTCTCGACGCCGGAAGGAACCCTGCACCGACCGTAGCGTCACCTCGCGAAGCGCCCTCGACCCGTGATCCGGGTCGGGGGCGCTTGACGTGAGGCGAGCACTGCCTGCGAGGCGGCCGATGATGCCGTCCGGATCGGTCGCCGCATGATCTTGAATGATTCAAGATCATGCGAGAGGGTAGGAACGTGCCCACCCACGACGAGATCGAGCGGATCCTGCGTTCCGCCGAGCTGCGGGTGACGCGACCCCGGGTCGCCGTGCTCGACGCCGTGTACCGGCACGCGCACGCCGACACCGACGAGATCATCGCCGCCGCGCGGCACGCCCTCCCCGCCGTGTCCCATCAGGCCGTCTACGACGTGCTCAGGGTGCTGCACGCTGAGCGGCTGGTGCGGCGCATCCAGCCGGCCGGGTCGGTGGCCCGCTACGAGGCGCGTGTCGGTGACAACCACCACCACGTGGTCTGCCGCAGCTGCGGCACCATCGCCGACGTCGACTGCGCGGCAGGGTCGACCCCCTGCCTCACGGCATCCGACGACCGTGGTTTCGCCATCGACGAAGCCGAGGTCGTCTACTGGGGCACCTGTGCGGCGTGCCGGGAAGCCACGTCATCCCCGTAGTCTTCACCACCGTAACCCCCTGTCGGACAACGTGATCGGAGAGAGAATCGTGAGTGAACCACAGCAGGGCGTGACCGCCCAGGGCAGCGAGAGCGAGAACCCCGCCCTCGACTCCCCGACCCCGGCGACCCCGCGACCGCGCACCAACCAGGACTGGTGGCCCAACCAGCTCGACCTCTCGGTGCTGCACAAGCACCACCCCGCGGGTGACCCGATGGGTGCGGGCTTCGACTACGCCGCCGAGGTCGCCGCCCTCGACGTCGACGCGCTCAAGGCCGACCTCGTGCAGGTGATGCGCACCTCGCAGGACTGGTGGCCGGCGGACTTCGGGCACTACGGGCCGCTCTTCATCCGGATGAGCTGGCACGCGGCCGGCACGTACCGCGTCGAGGACGGCCGCGGCGGCGGCGGCTCCGGGCAGCAGCGTTTCGCCCCGCTGAACAGCTGGCCCGACAACGGCAACCTCGACAAGGCCCGCCGCCTGCTCTGGCCGGTGAAGCAGAAGTACGGCAAGCAGGTCTCGTGGGCCGACCTGTTCGTGCTCGCCGGCAACGTCGCCATCGAGGACATGGGTCTGCCGACCTTCGGGTTCGCCTTCGGCCGCGCCGACGTGTGGGAGCCCGAGGAGGTGTTCTGGGGTCCGGAAGACGCCTGGCTCGGCGACGAGCGCTACAGCGGCGACCGGATGCTCGCCGAGAAGCTCGGCGCGGTGCAGATGGGCCTCATCTACGTGAACCCCGAGGGCCCGAACGGCGAGCCCGACCCGCTGAAGTCCGCGCGCGACATCCGCGAGACCTTCGCCCGGATGGCGATGAACGACGAGGAGACCGTGGCGCTCATCGCCGGCGGGCACACCTTCGGCAAGACCCACGGCGCGGGCGACCCCGACCTCGTCGGCGCCGAGCCCGAGGGCTGCCCGGTGCACGCGATGGGCCTGGGCTGGAAGAGCCTGCACGGCACGGGCAAGGGCCGCGACGCCATCACCAGCGGCCTCGAGGTCACCTGGACCCAGGTGCCCACGCAGTGGAGCAACAAGTACTTCGAGAACCTGTTCGGCTTCGAGTGGGAGCTCACCAAGAGCCCCGCCGGGGCGCACCAGTGGCAGCCGAAGGACGGCGCCGGCGCGAACACCGTGCCCGACCCCGAGACCGGCGAGCTGACCCGCCCGCCGACCATGCTCACCACCGACCTCGCGCTGCGGTTCGACCCGGTCTACGAGCCGATCTCGCGCCGGTTCCTCGAGAACCCCGACGAGTTCGCGCAGGCGTTCGGCAAGGCCTGGTACAAGCTGCTGCACCGCGACATGGGCCCGGTCGAGCGGTTCCTCGGCCCGTGGGTGCCCGAGGTGCAGCCGTGGCAGGACCCGGTGCCGCCGCGGCCCGAGACGCTGATCTCGGATGACGACGTGGCAGCACTCAAGGAGGCCGTCCTCGCCGCCGGGCTCACCGTGCCGCAGCTGGTGCGCACGGCGTGGGCGTCGGCGGCGAGCTTCCGCGGCACCGACAAGCGTGGCGGGGCCAACGGTGCCCGGGTGCGGCTGGAGCCGCAGCGCTCGTGGGAGTCCAACGACGCGGCCGAGATCGACACCGTCGTCGCGGCGCTCGAGCGCGTCAAGGCGGACTTCGACGGCCGAGGCGGGGCCACCGTCTCGCTCGCCGACCTCATCGTGCTCGGCGGGTCGGCCGCGGTCGAGAAGGCGGCTCGCGACGCCGGGCACACGGTGACGGTACCGTTCCGCCCGGGACGCACGGACGCCACCCAGGAGCAGACCGACGTCGACTCGTTCCGGTACCTCGAGCCGCGCGCCGACGGGTTCCGCAGCTACCTTCGCCCCGGCGAGAAGCTCTCGGCCGAGACGCTGCTGCTCGACCGCGCCAACCTGCTCACCCTCACCGCTCCTGAGCTCACCGTGCTGGTCGGCGGCATGCGTGCCCTCGGCGCCAACGTCGGCGACTCCCCGCTCGGCGTGCTCACCGAGCGGCCGGGCCAGCTGACGAACGACGTGCTGCGCACCCTGCTCGCGCCGGGCACCGAGTGGAGCCCGTCGCGCAACGACGAGAACGTCTACGCCGGCCGCGACACCACCACCGGCGAAGAGAAGTGGACCGCGTCGGCCGTCGATCTCGTCATCGGGTCGCACGCGCAGCTTCGGGCGATCGCCGAGGTGTATGCCAGCGACGACGCGGCCGAGAAGTTCGTGGCCGACTTCGTCGCGGCCTGGGTCAAGGTCATGGAGCTCGACCGCTTCGACCTCCACCGCTGACCCCAGCCGCCGACCCCGGTGCCACGGGCCCGGTCACCATCGAGGTGGCCGGGCCCGTGCGCGTGGGCCGACTGCCCGAAAGTCCCACAGGTCTTTGACGGTCGTTACCCCAGATATTTAACGTTTAACTACACCAGTGACGTGACGCCGTCACTCGATTCGAGGGATACGACATGCATGATGACGACCGTCTGGTAGGACAGATTCTTGGAAGACGGCAAGCGCTGAACGCTCTCGGCCTAGGAGGAGCGACGTTGGCGGTCGCCGGAGCAGGAGCCAGCTCGGCGAGCGCCGCCGTCCCCGCCAGCGTCGACCCCGCACCATCGGCCCATGGACCCGTCGTTGACTGCGTTGTGAGGCCTGAAACGACCGAGGGCCCTTACTTCATCGACGACGAGTCGCTTCGCAGGCGTGACATCCGGGCCGACCCGTCCAACGGCTCGATCTCGGAGGGAATCCCGCTCCGGCTCGACCTCGGGGCGATCTCCGTCGGCGCCACGCGCCTTCGGCCGATCCGCGATGCCGTCGTCGACCTCTGGCAGTGCGACGCCCTTGGCGTCTACTCCAACCTCGAAAACGAGCTGACACTCGGACAGAAATTCCTGCGCGGGTATCAGTTCACCAACCGCAATGGGCGGACGCGGTTCGTGACCATCCTCCCCGGCTGGTATGAGAGCAGAGCGGTGCACCTTCACGTCAAGGTACGCACCACGGGTTCCAACGGAACCCCATATGAATTCACATCTCAACTCTACTTCCCGGAAAAATTCTCCGAAATGTACCTGCGCACCGAGCACTACGTGGCCAACGGTTCCGCCGACACTGTCAACTCGACCGACCCGCTTTACGCGGCGGACAGCGGCGAGCAGATGCTTCTCGCACCGAAGCGGTCCGGAAGAGGGTATGCCGCCTCCTTCACGATTGGCATGGACCTGTCCGACACCGCTGTCGGCGATGACGACCCGTTCGTGCCGCCTCCGGGTTTCGTACTTCCCCGTCGTGATGAAGCTC
>JBOFLR010000448.1:0-3515 GCA_051657965.1 Dermatophilaceae bacterium | reverse complement strand
GACATCCAGGTGGCCTATCTCGCGGCGTGGCAGGCGGTCGAGCTGATCGCCGAGGAGAAGGGCGAGGCCGTGGTGCGCCGCCTGGTCGTGGCGTGCTCCCCGCCGGGGTCGGTGACCGAGGCGGCCTGCGACGCCGCGCTCGGGACGGTGACGGGCTGGTCGAGGGCCGAGCTCACGACGGCGTGGCGGCATCGGCTGTCGGCTGCGGCACTCGCCCCGTGACCGCGGGAGAGGCAGATCGACGCCGGCCGTGGTGCGGCCCGACCGCGATCGAGGCCGCCACGAGCACCGCGACGAGCCAGAACTGGTTGTAGAACGCCTGCTTGTTCACCAGGCTGGCCACGACCAGCACGAAGGCGAGCCAGCGCAGCACCTCGTCGATCTCCGGTGCTCGCCGGTGCACTGCCGCGGCCGCGGTCAGCACCGCTGCCAGCATCAGCGCGCCGGTGACCGCGAAAGGCAGCTCCACGCCGTGCTCGTTGAACAGGTAGAGGTACCAGGTGTTGGCGAACCGGATCGGGGGGAACTCGACGAGCGCCACCACGGTGTCGTCGACGAACGCCCGAGGATCAGCCACCAGCCAGGGCAGGACGAGCGCACCGGCGAGTCCGCCGGTGGCGAGCGTGCGGCGCCAGCCGAACCCCGGCCAGGCGAGCAGCACCGGTGCGAGCAGCACGAGATGCTGCTTGCTCGCACACGCCAGGGCCAGCGGGACCACGGCCCACCACGCGTGGCTGCGGTGCACCAGCACCGCCCACCACACGAGGAGCGCGGCCAGGACCGGCTCGGTCCACGCCTGGTCGATCTGCGTGAGCGTGCCGGGGACGAGCACCAGGATGGCGGCTATCGAGCCGGCCCGTACGGCCCGGCCGTCGGCGAGCGCCCACACCCCGGCGAGCAGCACCACGGACCAGGCGAGCAGCGCCCAGCGGACGTCGCCGGCGAGCCACCGGCCGGGCGCCGTGAGGACCCCCATCCACGGCAGGTACGGAAACAGGTCCTGCACGCCGGGCGAGCCGACCCACTGCTGGGTATACACGTTGTCGCCACGGCTCATGGCGTCGGCGCCCTGTTGGAGCACGACCCAGACGTCGATGCGTGGCGCCCGGTCGCCGAGGATGACGGCGAGCCCGACGGCGACGTGGGTGCCGACCGCCACACCGAAGGCGGCGATACCGGCCCGGTGACCGCCGCGGACCAGCAGCGCGGCGCAGGCGAGCCCGCCCACTGTCAGTCCGGCCAACGCCGCAGTGAGCCAGCCACCGCGTACGTAGCTGAACGACGGCACGGTCAGCGTGAGGACGACCGAGCCGAGCAGGACGACTGGCGCGCACCAGGGCGGCCAACGCACCTGGACCCGCCGGACGAGCCACCACGCGAGCAGGCCCGCGACGACGGTCAGGACCAGGACGATCGGCACCCGGAACCGGCCGACACTCCACTGCAACACCCCGAACCACGCGAGCCAGGCAGCGCCCGCGAGCACGGCGGGCAAGGAGGCGCGGGGCGTCATCCGCCGTAGAGCGCGTCGACCTCGTCGGAGAAGTCGCGCATGACGACTCCACGCTTGAGCTTCAGCGACGGAGTGAGGTGGCCGGACTCCACGGTGAAGTCGGTGTCGAGCACGGTGAACTTGCGGATCGACTCGGCCGTGGACACCGCGGCATTGGCGTCGTCGACGGCGCGCTGGATCTCGGCGAGGACGCGCTCGTCGGTACGGGCACGGGCGAACGGCACGTCGTCGAGCCCACGGGTGGCGGCCCAGCTCGGGTACATCTCGTCGTCGAGGGTCACCAGCGCGGCGATGAACGGCTGCCCGTCGCCGACGACGATGCACTGGCCGACCAGGGGATGGGCGCGCAGCCGGTCCTCGAGCACCGCCGGTGCGACGTTCTTGCCGCCCGCCGTAACCAGCATCTCCTTCTTCCGTCCGGTGATACGCAGGAAGCCGTCGTCGTCGAGGTCGCCGAGGTCACCGGTACGCAACCATCCGTCGACGAGCGCGTCGGTCGTCGCGGTCTGCTGGCCGTGGTACCCGCGGAACACGCCCACGCCACGTACCAGGACCTCACCGTCGTCGTCGATGCGCACACCGACCCCCGGCAGCGGCTGCCCGACGGTTCCGATGCGCAGCGCGCCGGGCCGGTTGACCGTCGCCGGTGCGGCCGTCTCGGTGAGTCCGTACCCCTCGAGGACGGTGATGCCCGCCCCTCGGAAGAAGTGGCCGAGACGGGTGCCGAGCGGAGCACCTCCGGAGACGGCGTACTGCATCCGGCCACCCAGGGCGTCGCGAAGGCGGGAGTACACGAGCCGGTCGAAGAGGGCGTGGCGCACTCGCAGACCGAAGGGGAGCGCCGCACCGTCCTGGGCCTCGGACCAGGCGGTCGCGGCAGCGACCGCGCCGGCGAAGACCCGTCCCCTGCCGCTCTGCTCGGCGGCCGCTTCGGCGGAGTTGTAGATCTTCTCGAACACGCGCGGAACCGCGAGGACGAACGTGGGCCGGAAGCCGGCGAGGTCGTCGAGCAGCGTGGCGAGGTTGCCGGAGTGTCCCATCCGCACTCCGGCCGTGACGGCCAGGACCTCGACGAAGCGCGCGAACACGTGGGCGAGGGGGAGGAACAGCAGCGTCGACGCGCCATCGGTGCGCAGCACCGTGGCGAGCTCCTCGGCCGCGTTCTCGGCGAGAGTGAGGAAGTTCCCGTGGGTGAGCTCCACGCCCTTGGGCCGCCCGGTCGTCCCGGAGGTGTAGATGATCGTGGCGAGGGCGGTGCGGTCGAGGCCCGAGCGCCGGGACTCGAGCTCGCGCTCGCCGAGATCGGCACCCTCGAGGCCGAGCCGGTCGAGGTCACCGCGGTCGACGCCCCAGACGTGCCGGAGCCCGGGAAGGGACTCGCGGGTCTGCTCGACCACGGCGAGGTGTCGTGCGGTCTCGACGACCACGCCGACCGCACCCGAGTCGGCGAGGATCCACTGCACCTGCTCGGCCGAGGACGTCTCGTAGATGGGCACCGGGACCGCACCCGCGCTCCAGAGGGCGAAGTCGGCGACGGTCCACTCGTACCGGGTGCGGCTCATGATGCCCACGGCGTCGCCGACACCGATGCCTGCCGCGGCGAACCCCTGGGCGAGCGCGGTCACCTCGGCGGCGAACGCCGCCGCCGTCACGTCGGCCCAGCCCTGGTCGGAGCGAACGGCGAAGAGCACGCGCTCGGGCTCGTCGGTGGCCCATCGCCGCGGGATGTCGGCGAGCGTGCCCGCGGTGGTGGCCGGCACGGCGAGAGGCGTCGAGGTCTCCTGCACGGGGTCTCCTCGGGTCGGGCGCCGGAGCGGGCGGTTGGCGACGCGTCGTGGGCGCGTCGGTGGTCGGCCCGCCAACTGTATGGCGTCCAGGCGAGCGAGTACCCTCCGACCATGGCCGACCGCACCCAGTCCTCCGTCGAGATCGCCGCGGCGCCAGGTGCGGTTCTCGACGTCATCGCCGACTTCGTGCGGTATCCCGAGTGGGCCGAGCAGGT
>JBOFLR010000447.1:0-4309 GCA_051657965.1 Dermatophilaceae bacterium | reverse complement strand
CCGCGGCTACCGCAGCCGAGGTCGCCGGCGCGGTCTCGTGGGTGCCCATGATCGAGACGCCGAAGGTGTCGGTGTTGAATCCGCCGGCGTGGGCGCCGATCACCGGTCGGTCGAGCCCGCCTGCCCGGCCCTCGAAGATGCGGCCGTAGCGGTCGACGAGCACGTTGTACCCGACGTCGCACCACCCCTGGCCGTTGGTGTGGTACGCGTAGATGCCGCGCACGATCGCCGCGGACTCGCTCGCGCCGTAGCTGTTCGACCCCGCGGTGTGATGCAGGGTCATCGCCCGGGTCGTGGTGGCGTAGTCGGCGCCACAGTTCCGCAGCGACTCGTCGGCGCCCCACCCGGCCCGGCTGACGATCGACGGCCGGGCGGCCACCGCGTCGGCCGAGGCGGCCGGGCGCGACGGTGGCGCGTCGGCCCGGCTGCGCCCCGGCTCCACCAGCTCGAGCCGGCCGGCACGCACCGCCCCGGCGTCGGCCGAGAGGTACCGCACCTGCATCCGGTCGACCGGGCCGAGCCAGACCGGCTCGGTCCCGGCCCGCGGGGTGCGCCCGGCCCGGACGGCCGCAGGGTCGGTCTCGTCGCTGACCGAGGTCTGCACCCAGTCGGTCCAGCCGTCCGGGCCGTAGCCGCGTACGGCGACCGGGGTGCCGGCCGGTGGTGCGCTCGCGGCGTTCCAGGTGAGACCGACGAGAGAGGCCTCACCGCCCACCGTGACGAGCTGCTCGGCATCCGCGCCGTTCTCGGCATCCGCATCCTGACCGTCGGCATCTGTGCCCTGACCGTCGGCATCCGTGCCCCGACCGTCGGGCGTCCGGGGGCCGGCCGCCCTCGTCGCGTCCGGGCGGTCGTCGTGGAGCGGGTCACCGCCCCTCCACACCTCGGGGCGCGCCCCGGCGAGGGAGACCCGCTCCACGGACGGCGAGACCGGTCTGGGTTCCGCCGCAGGCGCCCGGTCGACGACCGGCCAGGCGGCGAGGACGGAGGTGGCGACCAGGGTCGCCACGGTGACGCGGATGACGAGGACGGGTTGGGCCATGAGGGGTGCTCCGTCGTGATGGGTCACGGTGCGAGGCCCCTGCGCCCTCGGGCCGAGTACGGCCACGGACGATTCTGCGACATGGACGTCGAGATGTCAGGCGGTCGGCAGGACTCTCAGGAACCTCCTCGGCCGAGCGCCTCACCAGCCCTGCAGGGCTGTGGTGTCGTGCCCTTCCGTCCTGGTGACGGGCTACTGTGAGCGCCTGTTCGTCCGGGTGGCGGCCGGGGCGACCGCATCACGAGAGGAGCGCCGAGCGGCGTGGCACGACGGCTGTCGCGGGGTCTGTTGGCCCTGGCCCTGTGGGCGCCGGCGTTCGGTGTGCCGCTCGTGTGGGCGACGCGCGACGTCTCGGTCGGCGACATCGCCGTGTTCCTCGCCGTCGTGCTCGTCCTCGGCACGGTGCCCGGCACCGTGCTCTGGCGGGCGGTCCGGCCGTCCGACGACGGCAGCTGGGCGGAGGACATCACCGTGGGTGTCGCGCTGGGGCTCTCGCTGGGGGTGGCCGGGCAGGTCGCCGCCGTCGTGGCCGGGGTGCCGGCGCTGGCCGTGGTGGTCCCGCTCGTCCCCCTCGCGGTGTTGCTCGTGCCGTCGCGGCGGCGTCGGGTGCGGTCCAGCGGATGCCGCGCCGCGCCGTGGTGGGTGCACCTCACCGGGTCGGTGGTCGCCCTGGTGGGGGCGTTCGACCTGCAGGCGTGGTTCGTCACCGAGGAGTTCGCCCCCGGTGCGGCGCGCTCGGTGCCGTACGTCGACACCCACTTCCACCTGTCGATCGTCACCCACCTCGTGCACCGGGCGCCCGACTCGATGCCCGGCCTGCTCGGCGAGCCGCTCGACTACCACTGGTTCACCCACGGCTGGATGGCCTGGGCGTCGGCCACCGGCGGCATCGACCCGGCCGCGGTGATGATGCGGCTGCAGCCGGCGGTCATGCCGGCGCTGGTCGCCCTGGCCGTCATCGGCGGCACCCGCCGGGTGTCGCGGCGTTGGGCCCCGGCGCCACTGGCGCTGATGATCGCCTTCGTCACCGCGCAGGCCAACGTGTTCGACGGCTACTGGCTGCTCCGGCCGGTCATCCCGGCCAGCCCGACCCTGGCACCGGGAGTGGTGCTCGTCATGGCGATGCTGTGCGTGCTCGTCATCCGGTGGCGCCGGCAGGCGGGCACCGGCGCGCTCCTGCTCGTCGTGGTGCTCGGCTTCACCGCGTCGGGTACGAAGGGCTCGACCATGCCGCCGGTGCTGGCCGGTGTCGCGCTGGCCGCGCTGGCCGCCCTGGTGTGGCGCCCACCGTCGCGATGGCGTATCTGGGCCGACCTGGGCGCGTTGACCGCGGCCCTCGTCGCGGCGCTGGTCGTGGTGTTCCGGGGTGCGTCCGGCGGGCTCCAGCTCGACGTGGTCGGGGCCATCCGCCAGACCTCGCTCGGGCGGCAGCTCGCACCGGATCCTCTCCTCGCGGTGCCGACCGACCTGCTGGTGTTCGGGGGTGTGGTGTCCGTGCTCGGAACGCTCGCGCTGGTCGGTGGCCTGACCGTCCTGGCCGTCGACGCCGAGTCCCGGCGTGAGCCGGCCCTGTGGATGGGTCTGGGCGCGGTCGTGGCGAGTGCGGGGGCGCTGGTGCTGCTGTCGCACCCGGGCACCAGCCAGCTGTACTTCCTGCTGTCCAGCCTGCCCATCACGGCGGTCGGCAGCGCGGCCGGCCTGGTGCGGCTCGTCGAGGCGCTCCCGCCAGGATGGTCCCGGCCGGTCACCGTGGCGGCACCGGCCCTGGTCGCCGTGGTCGCCGTGGTCGTCGTCCCCGACCGGCGCGACTGGGGCGGTGCCGACATCGTCGGCGACGCGGCATCCCTCGCCCGTGCCGGACTGGTGGTCCTCGCGGCCGGGCTGGTCGTCGTTCTCGCCCTGGTCGCGCGCGCCGGTGCCGGTCGGCGGATGACGGCGCTCGCCGCGATGGTGGCCGTGCTCGGGGTGGCCGCCACCGTCGGCAGCGGGTCGGACCCGCTGGAGGAGTACGTGACCCGGGCGGACGACCCGCCGGTGCAGCCGCTGCTCCCGACCGACGGGCCCGGCCGGGTCGCCGCCCTGCAGTACCCCCACTCGTTCAGCCGGGAGATGGTCGACGCGGCGCGATGGCTGCGGTCGAACAGCGACCCCGAGACCGTGGTGCTCGTCAACCGGCACTGCTCGACACCGAGATCGCCCGGACCCCGGCCGGGTGTCGGGCCCTGCGACTCGCGGCGGTGGTTCGTGTCGGCGTTCTCGGAGCGACAGGTGTTCCTCGAGTCCTGGGCGTACACGTCCACCGCGCTCCGGCTCAACCCGGGGCCGCGGTCGGCCGCGTTCCACCCCTACTGGGACCCCGGGCGGCTCGCGCTGAACGACGGCTTCTACACCGCGCCCACCGCCGACGCGGCGCGGCAGCTGTGGTGCCGCGGGGTGCGCTGGGTGCACGTCGACCGGATGATGCGCAGCTCACCCGAGCTCGACCGCTTCACCACCCTGCGGTTCCGCAACGTCGACGCCGAGGTGCGTTCGCTCGACCGGCCCTCCGGCAGCTGCGAGGGTCGGTCCTGACGCTGCGCGGCCCCGAGCGGCAGGTGCGCGTCGACGTCGTCCACGCATCGGGCCGCCGGCGCGCCGGCGTCATCCGGTGAGGTGCGCCGGCGTCATCCGGTGAGATCGACGGCGTCATCCGGTGAGATCGACGGTGAGCGGTGCCCCGGTGGCCTCGCGCACCTGCTCCTCGGTGACGTCGGGGGCGAGCTCACGCAGGACCAGCCCGCCGGACGTGACGTCGATGACCGCGAGGTCGGTGATGACGCGCTGCACGACGGCCTTCCCGGTGAGCGGGAGGGTGCACTCGCGCACGATCTTGTGCGAGCCGTCCTTGGCGACGTGCTCCATGAGCACGACCACCTGCTTCGCGCCGTGCACGAGGTCCATGGCCCCGCCCATGCCCTTGACCATCTTCCCGGGGATCATCCAGTTGGCGATGTCGCCGGACTCCGACACCTGCATCGCGCCGAGGATCGCGGCGTCGACCTTGCCGCCGCGGATCATCCCGAACGAGGTGGCCGAGTCGAAGTACGAGGCGCCGCGGCGCACGGTGACCGTCTCCTTGCCGGCGTTGATGAGGTCGGGGTCGACGGCGTCCTCGGTGGGGTAGGCGCCGACGCCGAGGATGCCGTTCTCGGACTGCAGCACGATCTCGACGTCGTCGGGCACGTAGTTGGGCACGAGGGTCGGCAGGCCGATGCCGAGGTTGACGTA
>JBOFLR010000446.1:0-13411 GCA_051657965.1 Dermatophilaceae bacterium | reverse complement strand
CACGCCACTGCCGCCGCAGCCCATCAGAGGCCTCACTCGTCTTCCTGCTCCAATCTGCTGTCGCCATCCCTGAACACCTCCACTGTCGAGGTGTTGCGACGACCAGTTGAATCCGCCCTGCCGGCCCGCGTCGGAGTGGCCGATCAGTTCGCCGGGCTCGATCGGGTGCCCTTCGCGGCCGCGTTGCCAGATCGCCATCTTCACCGGGGTCAGGACCAGGTCGGCGTCGCGGATGGTGGCTGCATGCCAGGCGAGGATCTTCTGGGCGAACACGTCGACGACGAACGCGACATAGACGAACCCGGCCCAGGTCCGGCAGTAGGTGAAGTCCATGACCCAGGTGCGGTTCGGGGCGGGCGCGGTGAAGTCGCGGTTGAGGAGGTCCCCAGCCCGCTTGCCGTCCTTGGCCGGGATCGTGGTCCTGACGCCCTTGGACCGGCGGATCCCCTGCAAACCGAAGGACTTCATCGCCCGGTCGACCGATCCCGGCGATGCGGTCGGGATCGAGCGTCGCACCAACGCGGTCATCTTGCGCCGCCCGTACAGGCCCTCCGGGGTGAGTCGGCGGCAGCCGTGTTCATCGACCGTCCAGGCCAGCAGGCGGACCTTGTCCTCGACGACGGCGTCGCTGACAGTGCGGGCCGCGACCGGCCGATCGGCCTGCACCCAGGATCGATAGGTCCGCGCGGCGACCTGGCAGTCCTGCTCACGCAGCACCCGGCAGATCGACTCGACCGCGTAGCCCTCGGCGCGCATCTCGTCCACGAACGCGACGATCACCGGCTGCGGGGGTCGAGTTCCCCCGCGAAGAAAATGGAAGCCCGTCGAAGGATTTCGTTGTCCTCCTCGAGCCGGCGCACCTTGGCCTTGAGCTCCTTGATCTCAGCCAGTTCCTCACTGGTCGCGCCCTGGCGCTGGCCACCGTCGACCTGGGCCTGGATCACCCAACGACGCACCGACTCCTTCCCGACGCCCTCACGCTTGGACACCGCCTCAGCGGCCGCGGTCAACGTCGGGTACTCCTGCACGTGGTCAAGCACCATGCGCACGCAGCGCTCCTTGACCTTCGGATCAATCTTCTTCGGCATGGTTCGCATCCTTCCAACTCAGAAAGATGCGGCAGGAAACCTCGGGCGGTTCAACCCAGCGGGACTGCAGCATGATCACCACCACCCAACCCCACCTGTCCGGGAAAGCGGGGGCACTCCAGGGCCGGGTCGAGGACACCAAGGTGGCGCTCTACACCGTCACTCTCGATGACGACGGCGCCCTGCTCGACGGGCTCGCCTCGACCCATCACGGGTTGGTGCTCGCCGGCTTCGGGGTCGGCCATGTCTCCGCGACGATGGCGCCCCGTCTGGGCATGCTCGCCGAGCAGGTCCCGGTCGTTCTCACCTCGCGCACCGGCGCCGGATCCGTCCTCCAGGACACCTACGGTGCCATCGGGTCCGAGGCCGACCTCCAGCGGCGCGGCCTTCTGAACGCAGGCATGCTCGACGCCTATAAGGCCCGGGTGCTGCTTCGGCTGCTCCTGGCCGGCGGGGCCGACAAGGCCGTCATCACCCACATGTTGGACACCTACGGCTGAGCCGGACTGGGCCGGGCTGCGCCTCACCCTGATGCCCCATGCGTCGACGTGTCGTGATCGGGGCGCTCACGAAGTACCCCCGTGAGACATCGCCCGGCCACTCGAGCCCTTCTCCCTGTTCCCGAAGCCGAACCTTTACCGGCCGGAGACCAGCCAGGCTCGAGACGTACGTCGAGAGCGCGTGCTGTACCGAGGGGGATCGCCGTCTGGCGCAGCCGCGGTCCCGGCCGGGCGTGGGCCCTCGTCGCGGCGCTCGGGGTGCTGTGCCTGACCCAGCCGTGGACGGGGGCCGCCGACCCGGTCGGCGTCGCCTGCGCGCTGGGCGCCGCGGTCTGCTGGGCCGCCTACATCCTGCTCATCCAGCGCGTCGGCGACGCCGTGAGCGGCCTGGGCGGCCTGGCGATCTCGATGCCGGTGGCGGCCGTCGTGGGCACGCTCGTCGCACGGCCCGGCGTCGTCGGCCACCTCACCCCGCAGCTGCTGTTGTACGGACTGGGACTGGCGATCCTCCTGCCCGTGGTGCCGTTCGCCCTCGAGCTGCTCGCCCTGCGACGACTGACCACCGGGGCCTTCGGCACCCTGATGGCGCTGGAGCCGGCCTTCGCGCTCGTCATCGGCTTCCTCGCCCTGAGCCAGGTGCCGAACGGCGTCGCGGTCCTCGGCATCCTGCTCGTCGTGCTCGCTGGGATCGGCGCCGAGCGCAGCGGCGCCCGCACGGGCGAGCCGGCGGACGAGGCGCCCGTGCTCGCCGTGTGAGTCAAGGCAGGGAGAGCTACGGCTGGGCGAGCATCCAGTCGAGGACGGCCTCGACCTGTGCGTCCCACAGGCTCCACTCGTGCACCCCGGGGCGGAAGTCGGTCGTCACGTCGAGACCCTGCGCGCGGGCCGACTCGACGAACCGCTGGTTCGAGGCCAGCAGCAGGTCCTCCTCGGTCCCGCAGCCGACCCAGAGGCGCAGCCCCGTGGCGGGGTCGACCGTCGCGAGGAGCTCGAACAGGTCGTCGCCGGGGCCGACCTCGCCGCCGAAGACCCGCTCGACGATCTCCGCGCGGTCGAGCCCTGCCCCCAGCTGCCCGACGTCGACGACCCCGGAGAGCGACGCGGCGGCCGCGTAGCGCCGGGGATGGGTGAGGGCGTGCTTCAACGCACCGTAGCCGCCCATCGACAGCCCCGCCACGAAGGTGTCGGCGGGGCCCTGCGCGACGTCGAACAACCGGGCCACGACCTGCGGGAGCTCCTCGGACACATACTCCCAGTAGGCGTGCCCGCGCACCTCGTCGGCGTAGAAGGACCGGTCCACCGCTGGCATGACGACCGCCAGCCCGCGCGCCGAGGCGTACCTCTCGATCGAGGTGTAGCGCACCCACGCGGAGTGGTCGTCCGACAGGCCGTGCAGCAGGTAGAGCACCGGCGGTGGTCCCGACAGCACCGAGCCGCTCACCCCGATCTGCTCCTGGGTCGGCTGCGGGAGCACCACGTTCATCGACGTCCCGCGCTGGAGGGACTCCGAGAAGAAGTCGCAGGTGAGCAGTGCCACCCCGACACTGTAGGAAAGTCGGGCCGACCCGGAGGACGTCCCGCTGCCGACGCGGATGGCGTCAGCGCACCACCGCGACCGGGCACCGAGCGTGGTGCAGGACGTCCGGGTGGTCCTCGCGGACGCCCGCCACGCTCTCGGCGAGCAGCAGACGGCGTCCCTCCTCGTCCGCCAGCGTGCGAGGCAGCGTGCTCCAGACGTCCGTCGACGGTGCGTGGACGTACCAGCCGTGGACGGCCGTGACGGTCTCGCCGGTCCGTTCGGCCCGCCGGCAGGCGTACGCCAGCGCTGCCCGGCTGCCGGGCGAACCGTCGATGCCGACCACGATGCGACGCGAGGTCGGGTCGTGGGGCTCGTGGACGACTACCACCGGGCACGCGGCGTGCCGGGCGGATCCACATGCCGCCGACTTCCATGGCCACATGGGCGCCATGCGAGCGGCTCCATCAAGGGGCGAGTACTGCCCCAGTACCGCATCGAGCCGGCCGACTGAGCGCTGGCCGGCTGAGCCACGCCGTCCGCTCGCTCGCATCGGGCCTGACGCGCGCCCGGCGCTCCTCCTTTTGCAGCCACCCCGAGCGTCTGGGAGAGTGGGACGCTGTTCGTGGAGGCACACTCCACGCTGTCACTTGGGGGACACGGTGGATCAGGTGCGCCTGAGGCTCGGGACGTGGGTGTCGCCGCGTGTGCGCGACGGCCGCCTCGAGCTCCTGCACGACGTCGCCCTCCGCTTCGGCCTCGGCTCACGTGCGGACGCGGTCGCCGACCTCCTGACCCAGGCCGACGGGTTCACCCAGGACGACCTGGCGGCCCTGGTCGGACCGACCAACGCCGAGGCCGTCGTGGGCCGGCTCGTGGAGCAGCGGATGGCGCGCCCGTGGTCCGGTGAGCCCCCGCCGGTGCCGCGACACCTCCTCCACCAGTCCGGCTACCTCGACGCCGTTGCCGACGACCCCGTGGCCGCACAGACCGCCCTGACCGACGCCCGCGTCACGATCGTCGGCGTCGGCGGCATCGGTGCACTGGTGCTGCAGCACCTGCTGGGCGCAGGCGTGCGCACCTTCCGGCTGGTCGACGGCGACGCCGTCGACGAGTCGAACCTCAACCGTCAGTACCTCTTTGCCCCCGGTGACGTGGGTCGGCGCAAGGTGGACGTCGCACGCGACTACGCCGAGGCCTTCGCCGGATCGGACGTCACCACGTCGCACGCCTTCATCACCGACGAGCGAGGTCTCGACGACCTGCCGCTCGACGACGCCGCCGCCGGCGGCAGTGCCCCCTTCGAGCCGACCTTCGTGGTCTGTGCCGCCGACCAGCCCGCAGGGCAGATCGAGCAGTGGTGCGCCGACCACGCCGCTCGCCACGGAGCCGGGCTCGTCACGAGCGGCGTCGGAATCCACCGCGGACACTGGGGGCCTGTCGTGCAGCCGGGTCTCACCCCGTGCCACGCCTGTGCCGCCGAACCCCGCTCCCCCGGACCCGGTCCAGCGCCCCTCCCGGTCTCGTTCGGACCCGTGAACTCGATGGTGGCGGCCGGCGTGGCGGCGCATGCCGCCTGGTCGATCACGCGTTCACGCACCGCCGCGGACCTGGCGAGGACCACCGTCATCGACGTCCACGAGCCGTTCCTTCGCGTCCTTCCTGCCCGCGACCGCCGGCCGAACTGCGACGCACCCCACTGCCGCCCGCGAGATAAGGACTGACGTGGCCACCACTGTGCACAAGCTGTACGTCTACCAAGGACTCTCCTACGCGTTCTTCGACCGCGCCATCTTCACGATCTTCCTGAGCCAGCAGGGGGTGTCGCTGGCCACGATCGGACTGCTCCAGGCGGTCCTGTGGGTCAGCACCTTCCTCGCCGAGACCCCGATGGGCCTGGTGGGCGACCGGATCGGACGCAAGCCGCTGGTGATGGCCGGGCGGGCCATGATCGTGGGGTACTCCCTGATCTTGGCGACCGGGGGTGCCGAGTGGACGTTCTTCGTCGCCTTCGCCCTCTTCGGCCTCGGCGAGGCCGCCATCTCGGGCGCCGACGTGTCACTGCTCTACGAGGGTGCTCGACGCGAGGGCCACGTCGGAGACTTCTCCCGCTTCGCCGGCCGCTTCTCCGGGATCGCGTCGGCCTCGGTGTCGGCGGCCATGCTCGTCGGCGGGTTCTTGCAGCTGGTCTCGTGGGAGGCAGTCTTCCTCGGCGCGGCGGCCCTGCACGTGCTGGGGATCGTGGTGATCTCGACGGTCAAGGACACCCGCGAGAGCACGAAGGAGAACGGCACCTTCGCCCAGACGGTCGCGGAGATCCGCGACGCGCTGAGGGCCGAGCCGCGCATGCTGTCGTTCGTCGTCGGGGCGTGCCTGGCAGGTGCCTCCTACACCACTCTCTTCATCTACGCTCCCGTGCTGCTCGCCGATCGCGGGGCGGACGTGCCGATCGTGTCGATCGTGATGACGGCCGCCACGGCCATGGGGGCCGCTGCTGGCTTCGTGGCCTGGCGGGTCGTCGGCGCGCTCGGGGAGCGACGGTTCTTCCTGTCCGTCTCTGCCGTGTGCGTGGCCCTGACCGTCGGCATCGCGTTCTCGCCGTGGGCACTGCTGGTCGCGCTGGTGCTGCTGGTGACCTTCGCCAACGACCTGCTCGACCCGGTCATCAGTCGCATCATCAATGACCGGGTGGGTGACAACATCCGCGCCAGCGTGCTCTCCCTCTACAGCACGCTGTTCTCCCTGGTTGCGGTCGTGCTCTTTCCGGTGGCCGGCTGGATCGGCGATGCCGGGTCGCTCACGTCGATGGTGGTCTTCCTCGGCCTCCTCGTCATGCCCGCGGCGATCCTGCTGGCACGTGCGCCCGTGGGGCCACCGCTGTCCGCCCCGTCCGACGACGAGGTGGCGCCTGCTGCCCCCGGCACGGCCCCGGCCGTCCATCCCGGACACCCGAACGGACCCGACGGCCCGTGACGTCGGGATCGAGGTCCGTCCACGTGGCCGGGACGCCGGGCGAGGCCGTCATGGACAGGATCGATGACCTCGTCGACACCGGCCGTCCGGGGTGGGTGGTCGACCTCGCCGGCTTCGAGCACCGGTGCGCCGCGTCGGCGGCCCTGGCCGCCGAGCACGGCGTGGACCTGTTCCTGGCGGTCAAGTCCACCGCCGACCCCCGCCTGCTGGCCGCGGCGGCGCGGTCGGGCATCGGGTTCGACTGCTCCAGCCCCAACGAGCTGGACACGGTGGCGGAGCACGCGCGGCAGGGCTCAGCGGTGAGCTTCACTCCCGCCGCCCTGCCCGAGCCCGACCTCGACCGGGTCTGGCGGTCGCTCGGTGCGCTGCCCGACGCGACGCTCCAGTGGTCGAGCCTCGAGCAGTACCACCGTGCCGTCGCCGCTGCGCCGGGCCTCGACCACGGGCTGCGGGCCTTCGCCCCGGACTGTGCCCCGGAGGAGCCCGGTCACTATGCGCAGAGCCGGTTCGGCGTACGGCTGGGTGACCTGGGCCGGGTCGGCAGGAGCGCCGACGGGCGCGTCGTCACCTCGCTCCACGTGCACAACGGCTCGGGCCAGCACACCGACCAGTGGTTCGGCACCGCTGCGCGGACGATGGCACGTGCGGCGAGCGCTGCCGGGCTCGACCTCCAGACGCTGAACCTCGGGGGCGGACTGGCCCATGCTGCGGGCCGGGACCTGCCCGACGTCCTCGCAGCGGTCAGCGAAGCGGTGACGGGGCCGGCCCTCCGCCTCGAGCCGGGCGGATGGTGGACCTCGGGGCTCGTCTGGCTGGTCGCCCCCGTGCTGGAGGTGGTCGCGGGGGAGCTGTGTGACTTCGTCGTGATCGACGCGGGCGCTGAGAACCATCGGCGCTGGTCGCGTCCGGCCGGCCCGACCTTCGGGGCGACGACCCGCGGCAAGCCTCACGTCATCGCCGGGAGGACCTGCTCGGAGATGGACTACTTCGCGCAGTCCGAGATCACGGACGGTGCTCCGGTGCCGCACCGCGGCGACTGGGTGGTGCTGGCCATGAGCGGCTACAGCCTGGAGCTGCAGAGCACGTTCGGGGGACTCGAACCCCTCCCCCGGGCGTACGCAGGGTAGCCGGCGCCGCTCACGCCCGGTCGCGCTCGACGCGCCTCTCGTCCCACACCGCATGGTCCGACTCGCGCACCTGACCGTCGCCGCCGAAGATCAGGAACCGGTCGAGCGACCGGGCGAACCACCGGTCGTGGGTCACCGCCACGACCGTCCCCGCGAAGGCCGACAGCGCCGACTCGAGGGCCTCGACCGAGTGGAGGTCCAGGTTGTCGGTCGGCTCGTCGAGGAGCAGCAACGTCGCGCCGTTCAGCTCCAGCAGGAGCACCTGGAAGCGCGCCTGCTGCCCCCCCGACAGGGACTCGAAGCCTTGCTCGGCGGCGCGCGCGAGGCCGTAGCGGTCCAGGGTCCGGGCGGCGGCCTCGCGGTCCAGGCCACTGCGTCGCTCGTCGCCGCGGTGGAGCACCTCGAGCAGGGTTCGTCCGGCCAGCCCGGGGTGCTGATGGGTCTGGGCGAACCAGCCGGGCCGCACCCGGGAGCCGAGGGTCACCCGGCCCCGATGCTCCACCGGCTCCGGTACGACGTCCCCGATGGGTTGCTGGTCGACCTCCGGCGCCGATCCGCCGCAGGCCAGCAGCCGGAGGAAGTGCGACTTCCCCGACCCGTTGCTGCCCAGCACGCCCACTCGATCGCCGTACCAGATCTCGGTGTCGAAGGGCTTCATCAGACCGACCAGCTCGAGATCCTGCGCGACGACCGCCCGCTTCGCCGTGCGTCCCCCCTCCAGGCGCATCCGGACGCGTTGCGCGACGGGCACGGCCTCGGGCGGACCCGCCTCGACGAACCTGCGCAGCCGCGTCTCGGAGGCCTGCAGGCGCGAGGCCATGCCGGAGTTGTAGGTGGCCTTCTCGCGATAGGTGACGACGAGCTTCTTGAGCTTGGCGTGCTCCTCGTCCCAGCGGCGCCTCAGTTCGTCGAGCCGGTCGTTGCGATCCTGTCGTGCCTCGTCGTAGGTCTCGTAGGTCCCGGTGTGGACCCAGACCCGGCTTCCGGCACGGCTGGGCTCCAGGGTGGCCATCCGGGTCGGGACGCGGCTCAGGAGCTCCCGGTCGTGACTCACGAGCAGGATCGTCTTGCCGGAGGCGACGAGCTGCTCCTCGAGCCAACGCTTGCCCGGGACGTCGAGGTAGTTGTCGGGCTCGTCGAGCACGAGGATCGGGTCGGGTCCGCGCAGCAGGTACTCCAGGACCAGCCGCTTCTGCTCACCACCGGACAGGGTCGCGACGCGTCGGTGCTGCGCCCGCTCCCACGGCACCCCGAACGCCGCCACCGTGCACACGTCCCACAAGGTCTCCTGCTCGTAGCCGTTCACCTCGGCCCAGTCGACCAGGGACTGCGCGTAGGCCATCTGGTCCTCGAGCGCGTCACGCTCCATCACGGCGATCTCGGCCTCCTCGACGCGGGCGGCTGCTGCCCGGATCGCGTGCGGGGCGACCGAGACCAGCACGTCGCGCACGGTGGAGTCGTCGCGGATGTTGCCGATGAACTGTCGCATCACGCCGACCGAGGCGTCTGCGGTGATCGCCCCCTCCTGCGGAGGGAGGTCGCCGGTCACCACGCGGACCAGCGTCGTCTTGCCGGCGCCGTTGGGGCCGATGAGGGCGACCCGTTCGCCGGAGCCGACGCGCAGTGAGACGGAGTCGAGGAGCGGGCGACCGTCCGGCAGCGCGAGGGACACGGCGTTGACGTCGAGGTGGGGCATCGGGGGTCTTTCTCCAGGTGGGTGGCGGGACCAGCCGTCGGCTACGGAGTGCTCAGCACGGTGTGGAAGCACTGGGCCACGCGGTCGAGGACCGCGTCGTCGTGCCCGCCGACGGCGATGCGCAGGAACGTGGCCCGGTCGCCCTCGAACGGGTCCTGCCCTGTGAACACCGACATGCCGGTGAAGCTGAAGCCGATGCTCGCGGCCCGGAGCACCGGCACCGCCGCCCGCTCCGCCTCCTCGACGATGGCGGCCATGAGCGCATGGGTGCCGGTCTCGTCCTGGCCGTGGCAGCGCACGGTGAGGAACGTCTGGTGAGGGAACTGCAGCATCGTCATCGAGTCGGGCAGGCCCGTGCGCAGCAAACCCGTGAACCGCGCCGTCGCGGACCGTGCCGCGCGGTTCGAGTCCTCGATGAGGCGCCGGTCGGGCAGGCCCAGGGCAGCGAGCAGGCGGAGGTCGCGCGGGGGCGCCGTGGTCCCCAGGGTCTTCGTGGCGATCATCAGGTCGTCGAGGAGCGCGCGGACCAGCGCGGCCGAGCCGCCGGACATGGACGCAGGGACGACGGCCGTGAGCATTCCGACGCTCGCGAGCTCGAGGCCGAGCTCGTCGAGCTTGTGCAGGCTGCGCGCGAGGAACACCGGCACGGCGGGCCACGACCCGTCCGGAAGGGGGTCGCTCCAGTAGGGCACGAGGGTGTTGTCCCAGCCGATCGCCAACGGTCGCTGGGAGGCGTCGAGCGCGGCCACGCGGGCGAACAGCGCGAGCGTGTCTGCGGTCTCGGCGGTGTCGAGCCACACGACGACCGGGCGCTCGCGCGGCGCCTCCAGCCGCTCCATCAGGTCCTCGTCGTCACACTCGACCAGGGTGACGTCCGAGCCGGGCAACATGCGCTCGAGCAGCTGCCGGGTCTCGTAGTAGAGGCGGGTGGCGAGCACCGTGACCGGGCGTCCGTGGGTGGCGTGCTTGAGGGAGAGGAAGAACGTCGCGATGCTGGCCATCGCCGAGTTGTGCATCAGCGGCAGCGCCGCGACCTGCCGGTCCCGGAGCCACGGGTAATAGTCGCGCCACGGTGCGCTGGGTCCGAGGCGTTGCTCCGAGCGCATGTACTCGCCCTCGACGACACGCTGGTCGTCGCGGGGCGGGCCGATCCACGACAGGCAGTCGCGCCAGGTCTCGGAGGGGTCGGAGCGCACGGCCAGGTGGCGCACCTCGAGGCTCGTGCGGATCAGCTCGACCAGCCCGTCGTCGCGCCCGGCCAACCGGTCCACCGTTCGGAGGAGGTCGTCCACCTCGGTCGGTGAGCCGGTGCGTACGTGGGGGCGCTCGAGCAGGAAGTGCGCCTCGGCCGCGATGCGCTCGCTCTGCGACCTCACGAGACGATCCTCGTCTCGGTCGTCACGGCGTTGAAGTGCGTGAGCAGCTCGATGCTGTAGGTGCTCAGCCCGCCCAGCACCAGGCGATCGCCCACCCGCGGGGGACGCGCGTGGGGGTCGGGCTCGACCTGGCCGAGGAAGTCCTGCTCGAATGCGGTGGCACCGCACACGACGTAGGGCAGGGTCGGGGCGTCGGGGTGGGGTCCGAGGGGCGGCAGGACGGGAGCCGACCAGCGACGGGCCTCGGAACCGGACGCCACGACGACGAAGACGCACCGGTCGGTGACCTTGAGGTCGAGGACCTCGGTCACGAGGTGGACGCACCCCCTGCTCCACCAGCGGCCCGGCTCCAGCACCAGCTCGACGTCGGGAGCCTGTCGGCGCAGCGTGGCGAACATCGCGGCGAGCTCGCCGGCCGACTCCCGCGGCAGCCCACCGCCGAGATTCACCGACCTCAGCTCCGGCGCACATGCGCGAGCGCGTTCGAGGATCAGGTCGAGTCCGGCGGTGAACGATGCGACCGTGTTCTCCTCGGAGGCGTTGTGGAGGTGGAGCCATTCCACACTCGAACCGTGACGCGCGGCCACCGTGCTAGCCGCACCCAGCTCACTCTCGGGCACCCCGAAGCGGCTCACCCGGCGCGCCGGCACCCCCTCGGGCCAGGCCTCCGGGGCGACGTTGAGGCGCAGTCCCACCGGTCCGCTCCCGGCCACGGTGAGCCACTGGTCCAGTTGGCGCACCGAGTCGAGGTGAATCCGGCGCAACCGGCGTGCGTGCGCCAGGGGTACGAGGGCCCGCATCGCGTCGTCCGGGAGCGACGTCGGCGTGCAGCTCAACCACGGAGCGACCACGCCGGCGTCCTCGACCGACCTGATCTCGCGGGCGTTGGACACGTCAAACCCCAGACCTGCGCGGTCGGCGGCCCGCAGGACCTCCGGAGTGGTCGACGACTTCACCGTGTGCAGCAACCGGATCCCGGACGTCCGAGCCGCAGCGACCAGTCCGCGCATGCGCTCGGCGATCGTTGCGACGTCGACGACCAGCGATGACGACGCCGGGCGGGCGGCCGCCTCGTCGATCGCGGCGCCGGCCGCCGGTGACGGTGCCTGCGCCGCGCTGTGGAGGTGGGGTGCCTGCGTCATGCAGGCGTCCCCTTCGGGCTCCGACGCCGGGCGCCGGAGAGCGTGAGGTCGTCGAAACGGGGCCGTCCGAGCGCGTCGATCGCGAAGCCACCCACGTGCGGGGCGACCGCCATGATGCTGTGCACCGCCAGGACCGGCACGTGGTGCACCTGGCGATGGAGGTGATCGCTGAGCAGGGCATCGTCGCCGTCGACCGGCCGGCCCGTGGCCAGTCGCTGCCGAGCCCCTCGCACGCGGGCTCCGGCGTCAGGGGAACGGAGGTCGAGGGCCAGGAGCCGCGAGCGCACGTCGGGGAACGGGAGTCCCCAGATCTCGTAGGTCGCGTCGTGGGTCGACCGCGCGTCAGCGAGCGCGTGGTAGTCGACGACATCGAGGACTACATCGACCCCGAGCCCCCTCCACGACTCGGCGATCCGCTCGCAGACCAGGACGTTGGGGTAGAAGTCGGCCACCGCCAGGCGGAGCGATCGCGACCCCACGGCAGCGGGGTGGGAAGGTGCGGCCGGGTCAGGATCGCGCCGGACAGGATCGTCGTCCCAGTAGCCCGCCTCTGCGCTCACGCAGCCGTGAAGCATCTGGACGATCTCGCGCCGCGGCACGGCCGCGGCGAGCGCCTCGGGCTCGATCCCGCTGCTGATCGTCCAGGCAGGGTCGATGCGGACCACGCCGCGCAGCGGGGTCGGGGTGCGGTCCAGGTAGGGCGCCAGCTCGGGGTCGGCTGCTCGATGGGCCGGGAACATCGTGTTGCTCGTGACGTCGCAGCGGCCAGCCAGCCAGTCCTCCACCCCTCGCTCCGGGTCCCGCTCCACCGCGAGCTCGATCCGCTCGACGGGGCGCGCTGGACCTGCCGGGACGGAGTGCGGGTTGCGCACGAGCGCGAGCTCATCGAGGTCCGTTCGGGTACCTGCCACCCGGAAAGGTCCGAGCACGGTCCCCGCCGGACGGTCCTCGTCGCGGGGCGAGAGCGAGACGGACGCCAGGGCGCCGAGGATGCCCATCCCTCCGGGTCGCAACCGGATCGAGAGCGCACCGGTGCCGTCGGACGAGCACGCCTCGTCGACGCTGGCGTCGCCCAGGAGCAGGCGCAGCAGCGACGAGCCCACCCCGTTGCCCGCCTCGACCGCTCGCCACGAGCGCAGCACGTCGTCTGCCACGAGGTCCCGACCGTCGCTCCACCGTCGCTCGCCCAGCCGGAGGTGCACCAGCCGCCGGTCCGCATCGGCCTCGACGACCCGGGCCAAGGCCCGGGGAGCGCGGTCGTCGCGCGTCGCGTCGATGAGTGGCGGATAGAGAGCAGCAGCGACGAACTGGGCCCCGTAGTCCTTCATCTCGTCAGGATCGAGCGTGGGGGGCGCGACGTCGAGGAGCATCGTGAGGCTGGCGGCACTCATGGCTGCGATGCACCCGGTCCTTTCCTGGTTGCCTCGCGGCCGCCCGAGCGGCCGCGTCGGCTGGCGTCCCGGGGCCTGCGGCCACCGATCAGCACATGAAGAAGGCCAGGTGGTCACGGCACGCCATGACCACCTGGCCACGAGCGCAGATCAGCAGCGCTCGGTGAACGACAGGCACAGGTCCTCGATGTCGATGACGACCTCGTCGGTCATCTGGAAGTCCTCCATGGTGGTTCCCCCTTTCCGAGATGTTCGGCCGTGACCACCGAGTAGGTCGCGGCTGGGTGACGCACGTTACACGTCCGGACCTGACCTACCGCGAGGATGGTGTGTCCCGGGTCTGGCGGAGTCGAGGCTGTTGGATTCTTGTGCCACCTGAGATCAGGAGGCATGGATGGCTCGTCGTGGGTACCCGCCGGAGTTCCGACGCAAGGTTCTGGATCTGCTGGCGTCCGGGCGCAAAGTCGCCGATGTCGCTCGGGACCTGGAGATCAGTGACCAGACGATCTACGCGTGGCGTCGGCAGGAGCGGATCGACCGAGGCGTTCAGCCCGGCCTGACCACAAGCGAGAAGACCGAGCTGGCTGCTGCGAACCGGAAGA
>JBOFLR010000445.1:0-3477 GCA_051657965.1 Dermatophilaceae bacterium | reverse complement strand
TGTCGACGAGCCGGTCGTAGAACGCCAGCCCGGCCGGGTTGGCTGCCCCGGTGCCGGTGGGGATCACCCGCGGCCACGCCACCGAGAAGCGGTAGGCGTCCAGGCCCAGCTCGGCCATCAGGGCGACGTCGGACGGCATCCGGTGGTAGTGGTCGCAGGCGACGTCACCGGTGTCGCCGTTCGCGACCTTCCCGGGCGTGTGCGCGAAGGTGTCCCAGATGGAGGGGGCGCGGCCGTCCTCGTCGTGCGCGCCCTCGATCTGATAGCTCGCGGTCGCGGCTCCCCAGAGGAACCCGGGCGGGAAGCGGCGCGCGAAGGTCTCCATCGCCGGCACGCTACCGGCTGGCCACCACCGCGTCGCCGGCGTGCACGACGCCCGTGGTCTCGGGCACCAGCTGGCTGCAGAACCACGTCTTCCCGTCCCACCTGCGGTGCCGGGCCAGGGTGCGGATCGGCTCGTGCCCGCGCTCCCCGGTCGTGGGGTCCAGCGTCGTCATCACGCAGCGGTCGACCGGTTTCGCCACGCGGAACACCACCTCGCCGACCCGGACCTCGCGCCAGTGGTCCTCCTCGAACGGCTCCAGGTCGCCGTCGAGCACGAGGTTCGGCCGGAAGCGCGCGACATCGAGGGGCGCGGGCGGTTCCTCGCCGCGGGAGAGCGCGGTGTCGCAGACCCACTCGTCGAGCTGGCGCAGCGACGCGGTGGACGCCAGGGTCAGCGGGTACCCGTCGGCGAACGCGGTGGCCTCGCCGGGCCGGCCGGACGCCGGGTTCAGCGGCCGGGGCGTGGCGACCTGCACCAGCGTCAGGTCATCGCGCCGCAGCGCCGAGCGCACCCAGGCCGAGGCCTCCGCGGGGGCGGCGACGGCCGTGAGCGGCCGGCCGAACACCGTGACCGGCCGGGCCGGGCCCTCGGGCCGGATGACGTCGACCGCGCCGTGGCCGGGTGCCGCCAGCCGCAGGTCGCCGGGCAGGCCGGGCCTGGTGCGCGGGGTGTCCGCGACCACGGCGAACAGCGCCGGCTCCCGGCGCGCGGTGAGGCACTCGGCATCCGGGGTGACCACCATCCACCGCCGGTCGTCGGCCAGCCCCCAGGGCTCGACCTCGGCCGACTCCACGACGCGCCCCGCGGTGCTCTTCACCGGATGCACGGCGACCCGCGCGAGCCGGACCTCGCCGCTCACGCCGCCGGTCCTGGCTCCACGCCCGCATCGCCGATCACCGCGACGACCCGAACTTCACCCACGGTGAGATCGTAGTGACCACCCACGATCGCCAGCCGGCCCTCCTCGATGCGCTCCCTGATCGCCGTGGAACGCTCGGCGATCAGGGAGCAGGTGCGGGCGACATGGATGCGCTCGACCTCCTCGCTGCTGCCTGAGCCGTCGCCAGATGCCGCGAACACGCTCGGGGTGACCCGCTCGACGATCTCCCGGAGGTAGCCGTCCGGCACCGCGCCGGTGCGCACCGCCTGCTGGGCCGCCGCGACCGCCCCGCAGGAGCGATGCCCGACGACGACGACGAGCGGACAGCCGAGCATGCCGACGCCGTACTCGAGCGAGCCCAGCACGCTCGAGTCGAGCACGTGGCCGGCCGTGCGCACCACGAACAGCTCGCCGAGGTCCTGGTCGAAGATGACGACCGAGGCGACTCGCGCGTCGGCGCACCCGAGGAACACCGCGAGCGGTCGCTGGCCCCGGGCCAGGCGGAGCCGGGCTTCGGTGTCGGCGCGCCGGGCCTGGCCGCCGTCGGCCCGGAAGCGGGCGTTGCCGGCGGCGAGCAGCGCCCAGGTGTCCGCCGGGCTGAGCACGTCGGCACCCGGCCGAGCCAGGCGGGAAGGGTGGTCCACGTCATCCCTCTCCGGCAGCCGGACGGGAGTCGCCGGCGAGCGCCGGACGGGGGTCGCTGGTGAGCACGTCGAGCACCTCTCCCACCCGGTGCGGCTGCTCGACGGGATGCCGGAGCGGGCGGTCCGGCCGGACGCGGTACCGGTTGCGGCGGCCGTCGCGCTCGCGGTCGAGGTAGCCCCCCTCGACCAGGTCGGCGACGATGCGATGGGCGGCCCGCTCGGTGATGCCGACGGTCGAGGCGAGGTCACGGATGCGCGCGTCCGGGTCGCGGGCGAGGCACACGAGGACGTGCCCGTGGTTCGTGAAGAACGTCCAGTCGCCCACGCGGAGCAGTCTAGGAGCGCCGCGCCGCCCGACCGTGGAGGATCGGTCGGGCAGGGAGGGTCGGTTGGGGGGAGGTCGGTCGGGCCGGGAGGATTGGTCGGCGTGCTGGGTGGGTGCGGCGCAACAATAGACAGAATTGACAGGAATTGTGATTCGTGTGTTTACTGTCGGTCGTGTCTGCGTCCCTCGCCTCGGTGCTCGTGCCCCTCGTGCTGCTCGTCGCCGCGCTCCTCGTGCCGCTCCTGCGGCCCGGTGCGGCGCTCACCGTCGGTGCCCCGGCTGCCGCGACGTCAGCGCTCGCCGTGGTCGCGACCGGTGCGCTGGATGCGCGCCCGGCCGTGCTGCTGCTCTTCACGACCGGGCTCACCGTGGTCGTGGCCACCTTCTCCCGGCGACACCTCGACGGCGACGTCGACCGGCCGCGCTACGACCGGGTGCTGCTCCTCACCACGGCCGCCGCGGTGCTCGTGGTCACCACCGGCGACCTGCTGCTCCTGCTGGCGGGATGGCTGGTCACCGGCTGGGGTCTCGCGCGGCTGGTCGGCCACCATCGCCGGCTCGCCACGACCCGGGTCGCGCTCGACTCGCTGCGTCGGGCCCGGCTCGTCGGCGACGCCGCCCTGGCCGTCGCGGTCGGCATCCTCGTCGTCGGAGCGGGCAGTACGTCGATCGCCGACGTGACCGCCTGGGCAGGCACGGCGCCCGTCGCCCCGCTCGCCGTGGCGGCGCTCGCCCTCGTGATCACGGCCGGCGCACGGAGCGGGCTGCTGCCCTTCATCCGCTGGCTGCCGCTCAGCGTGGTCGCACCGGCGCCGGTGTCGGCTCTCCTGCATGCCGGCATCGCCAACGCGCCGGTGGTGCTGCTCATCGCCCTCGAGCCGGTGTGGAGCGCCTCGCCGGTCATCGCATGGGGCCTGCTCGGGTACGCGCTGACCAGCGCCGTGCTGACCTTCCCCCGGCTGCTCGTGCGAGCCGACGTCAAGACCCGGCTGGCCTGGTCGACGACCGCGCAGCTCGCCTTCATGCTCGCGCTGGTCGCCGCCGGCGCCTACGTCGCGGCGCTGGCCCACATGATGCTGCACGGCGTGTACAAGGCGCTCGCGTTCCTCTGGGCCGGTGCCGAGCTGCCGAGCGCCCGGGCCGACCGGCTGCCCGGTACCGGCCGGCGCACCCGGGCGGCCGGGGCGGTGCTGGGAATGCTGCTCGTGGGAGCACTCGTGGCGGCCGACGCCGGGTGGCAGCACCCGGTGAGCGGCGCCGCGCTGCTCGCCGCCGGTGCGGCCGGTGGGTACGGACTGTTCTC
>JBOFLR010000444.1:0-2312 GCA_051657965.1 Dermatophilaceae bacterium | reverse complement strand
CCGACGACAGGTGGTTCGGCGCTGGTTACCGCGCAGTACTCGGGGCGACCACCCCCAGAATGGCGCGGTAGGTCGCGTCATACTCGGCTGCGCTCGTGAGGCCCACCCATGCCTTTCGCCGTTCTTACCCAGACCCTGCCGGATGACGGTGCGCCGCCGGGTGGCCGCCTAGCCTGGTGAGATGGCCCGCATCCTGCTCGTCGAGGACGACGCCACGGTGCGTGACGCCGTGGCGGTATACCTCACCCGGGCCGGGCACGAGGTCGACGCGGTCGGCGACGGCGAGACGGCGGTCGACCGCTTCGTCGCGGCGCCGGCCGACCTGGTGCTCCTCGACCTCATGCTCCCCGGCCTCGGCGGTCTCGAAGTCAGCCGGCGGCTGCGCTCCATCCGCCGCGACCTGCCGCTGGTCATGGTGACCGCCCGCAGCCAGGAGCACGAACGGGTGCAGGGCCTGCAGCACGGCGCCGACGACTACGTGACCAAGCCGTTCAGCCTCCGCGAGCTCGAGCTGCGGGTGCGCTCGGTGCTCCGCCGTGCCGCGGCACCACCGGAGGAGGTGTCCGGAACGCTCGTCGACGGCGACCTCACCGTCGACCTCGGCGCGCGCACCGTCATCCGCGAAGGTCGCCAGATCGGGCTCACCGCAAGGGAGTTCGACCTTCTCGCGTGGCTCGTCCAGCACCCTGGCACGGTGTGGTCGCGCGACGACCTCATGCGCGAGGTGTGGCGCTGGGACGTCGGTGACGCCTCGACGGTCACCGTGCACGTGCGGCGGCTACGCGAGAAGGTCGAGCGCGATCCCGGAGCGCCGACCCGGCTCGCCACCGTGTTCGGCCGCGGCTACCGCTGGGACCCCGCCGAGGCCCGGCCCGGCGCTCCGGCGGCGACGCCCCCGTCCGAGGCTCCGGCGGCGACGCCCCGGTCCGGCGCTCCGGCGACGACGCCCCCGTCCGAGGCTCCGGCGGCGACGCCCCGGTCCGGCGCTCCGGCGGCGACGCCCCCGTCCGACGCACCGGCGACGACGCCCCCGTCCGACGCATCGGAGCGGTCCGGATGACGCCCGGGCCCCACGTGCCGGCCGGCTCGGACCACGCCCGCCCTCGACCGACCGGGCAGCCTGGATGAACCCCGAGACCAGTGCGGTCGTCCTGTCCGCCTCGGTCACCGCGCTCGCCGGTGGGACCGGGGCGGTGTGGCTCGCCCGCCTGGCGCGCCACCGGCCTGCTGTCGCGGCGCTCGGCGCGCCGATCGTGCTGGTCGGCTCGCTGGCGGCGGGCGTCGCGGTGGCCAGCCGGCAGATGCTCCTCGGCGAGGACGACTACCGCACCCTGGTCTTCGTCCTGCTCGCCGGCGCGCCCATGGCGGTGCTCATCGGCGTGCTCATGGCGCGGCGGGTCTCCCGGATGGAGCGCGAGCGCGCCGAGGAGCGTGCCGACGTCGAGCGTGACCGGCAGGTGGAGGAGTCACGGCGCGAGACCATCGGCTGGCTCTCGCACGACCTCCGCACGCCGCTGGCCGGCATCCGGGCCCTCGCCGAGTCGCTCGAGGCCGGTGTCGTGGCCGACCCCCGGGCGGCCCACGGGCGCATCGTCCACGAGGTCGACCGGCTCGACGCGATGGTCGACGATATCGCCCAGCTGTCCCGGCTGCGCGGGCCGGGCCGCGCTCTGCCACAGCCGGAGCAGGTCGCGCTCGACGACCTGGTGTCCGACGCCGTCGCGACGGTCGCACCGCTGGCCGCCGCGGCGGGCGTCGAGGTGCGCGCCACCGCGCTGTCCGGGTCGGTCGTCACCGGTGACGCCCGAGACCTCACCCGCGCGGTGACCAACGTGCTGCGCAACGCCGTACAGCACACTCCCGCAGGGCTGTCCGTGGAGGTGCGCACGGTGATCGGCGTCGGGACGGTCGCGGTCGAGGTGGCCGACGGCTGCGGAGGCATCCCGGATGACGACCTGCCGCAGGTGTTCGACCCGGGCTTTCGCGGGGATGTCGCCCGAGCCGGCACCGGGAGCGGCCTGGGGCTCACCATCACCCGTGACGTGGCGACCACGCACGGTGGTGCTGCGTCCGTGGCGAACCAGCCCGCCGGCCGTGGGTGCGTCGTCTCGCTGACGCTTCCCACCGGCCGGTGACGCGGTGTGACCCACCCGTCGGGCGGCGCCTTACCGGGTCGTTTCGGCTCCGGTGGTGTGCTGGGCGACGTACGGTCGGTCGGCGTTGACTGGTCCACGTCATCCGAACACCCTGACTCTCGAGGAGAGACCACGATGCGTACCACCAGGGCCCCCCGAGCCGTCGCCGTCGCTGTG
>JBOFLR010000443.1:0-2450 GCA_051657965.1 Dermatophilaceae bacterium | reverse complement strand
ACGACCAGGCGTACGTCCTTGCGAAGCGGATGCCGCGCCACCGCGGCGAGCGCCTCGGCCTCCTCGCCGGGCAGGTCGTGCTCGGCACCCGGCGGGATGACGACCCGCTCCACCGCGAGAGCGCAGCCGGCGACCTGGTCGGGCCAGGCGATGCGGGCGAGCACGTCGTCGATGCGGTGGCCCTCCGGCAGGTCGTCCTGCTCGACGGCGCTGAGCGCCCCCGCGACGATGTCGTGACGCGCGAGCGAGCCGGCGAGGTGTGGCTCACGGTCGACGAGCTCTGCGGTGGGGACGAGCGCGAACAGCCGCATCGGCTGGTCCCAGCCACCGCCCGCGACATGCCGTTCGGTGTCGAGCGCGGCGAGCGTGAGGGGGTCGGTGACAGGCGTGGCGTCCGGACTCACCGGCCCATCGTGCCCGAGGCAGGCTGCCGCACCGCGCACAGGCCCGCGAGGTAGGTTGTGTCACCTTCAGCGGGGACGCCCCGTGGACTGTCGGAGAAGGAGAGTCGTGAGTCGCTCGGAGTGGTTCGGCGGGGCAGACGGCCGCGGAGAGCAGGAGCCCGATGGCAGCGGGTCCGGCGGGGGGCCGGCTCGACCGGCCCGGGTGCTGCCGCCACGGCGGCGGCCCGGGCCGCTCAGCATCACCATCGCCGTCGTCGCCCTGCTCGCCGTGCTCGGTGGTATCGCGGCCAACGTCCTCACCGACCTCTGGTGGTACGACTCGGTCGGGTTCCGAGGCGTCTTCGTCACCGAGCTCACCGTGAAGGCCGGCATCTTCGCGGTGTCCGCCCTGCTCACCGGCGGGGCGGTCGCCGCCAGTCTCGTCCTCGCCTACCGCACCCGGCCGCTGTACGTCCCGGTGACACCCGCACAGCAGGTTCTCGAGCAGTACCGGCAGGCCATCGAGCCGCTACGCAAGGTGGCGGTCATCGGCGTCCCGGTCGTGCTCGGGCTGCTCGCCGGGTCGGGCTCGATGGGCGCGTGGCGCACCTATCTGCTGTGGGCCAACCAGGAGCCGTTCGGGGTCGAGGACCCGCAGTTCGGCATGGACGTGGGCTTCTTCGTCTTCACCCTGCCGTGGCTGCGGTTCGTCGTCAGCTTCGTCACGGTCGTGCTGGTGCTGGCGTTCGTGGCCGGGGCCTTCACGCACTACGTCTACGGGGGGTTGCAGCTTCCCGGGCGCGGTCCGACCACGCGGGCGGCCTACATCCACCTCGGCATCACCGGTGCCCTCATCGCGCTCACCCGGGCGGCGTCCTACTGGCTCGACCGCTTCTCGTTGTCGGTCGAGCGCAACGACCTGCTCACCGGCATCACCTACACCGGGGCCAACGCGGTGCTGCCGACCAAGGCCATCCTGGCGGTGGCGGCGGTGATGTGTGCCGGGTTCTTCCTCGCCGCGATCTGGAGCCGCAGCTGGCGGCTGCCCGTCACCGGGGTGGTGCTGCTCGTGGTCACGGCGGTCCTGGTGGGCTCGGTGTACCCGGCACTCATCCAGCGGCTCCGGGTGAGCCCGTCCCAGCGCACTCTCGAGGCCCCGTTCATCTCCCGGAACATCGAGGCGACCAGAGCGGCGTTCGGTCTCGACGGGGTCCGCCGCATCCCCAACCCGACGGCCCCGCAGTCACCTGACAACGACGCCCTGCGCGCGGCGGCCGGTGAGATCCCCGGAGTGCGGATCATCGACCCCAACGTCGTCTCGCCGACCTTCCGCCAGCTCGAGGGGCAGCGCGACTACTACGCGTTCCCCGACACCCTCGACGTCGACCGCTACACGGTCGACGGCCGCGCCAGCGACGCGGTGGTGTCGGTGCGGGAGATGAACCTCGACGGGCTGCCCGACAACCAGCGCAACTGGATCAACGACCACTCCGTCTACACCCACGGCTACGGCTTCTACGCCGCCTACGGCAACCGGCGCACGCCCGAGGGCGATCCGGAGTTCTTCGAGGGGGGCGGCCGGTCGGCCCTCGGCGAGTACGAGCCACGGATCTACTTCGGCGAGCTGTCGCCCGAGTACTCCGTCGTCGGCGCGCCCGAAGGCGCCAGCCCGCAGGAGTTCGACTTCCCGGCAGGCGACGGGGAGAGCGAGGACGTCGCCGTCCGGAACACCTACTCCGGCGAGGGCGGGGTCGATGTCGGCTCCACGTTCCGGCGGCTCGCCTACGCCATCAAGTACCGCGAGGCCAACTTCTTCCTCGCCGATGCGGTCAACTCCTCCTCCCGCATCCTCGACCACCGCACCCCGACGGAGCGGGTCGAGCGGGTGGCACCGTGGCTACGACTGGACGGCAACGTCTACCCGGCCGTCGTCGGCGACCGCGTCCAGTGGATCGTCGACGGGTATACGACGTCGGCGAGCTACCCGAACAGCCGGCTCATCGAGCTCGCCGAGGCCACCTCCGACTCCGTGGCCGAGCGGTCCAACGCGGTGAACGTGCGCGCGGG
>JBOFLR010000442.1:0-6525 GCA_051657965.1 Dermatophilaceae bacterium | reverse complement strand
GGCACCGCGCTCGCCGCCGCCGCCCAGGTCGCCGCCCGGCCGGAGAGCGCGGGGAAGACCATCGTCGTCGTCATCCCCAGCTTCGGCGAGCGCTACCTCTCGACGATCCTCTTCGAGGGGCTCGTCGACTGACCATGCCCTGGCTCCAGCGCGCCCGGGCGAGCATCACCGAGGATCTCGACGCCGCCCTCCGCCGCGACCCCGCGGCTGAGGGCAAGTTCGATGTCGCCGTGAACTCGCCTGGGCTGCATGCCATCTGGGTCTATCGTCTCGCGCATCGGTGGTGGATGACGCCCGCCGCCCGGCCGCTCGCGCGCCTGCTCTCCACGCTCACCCGGGCGGTCACCGGGGTTGAGATCCACCCGGGCGCGACGATCGGCCGGCGGTTCTTCATCGACCACGGCATGGGTGTGGTCATCGGTGCCACCGCGGTCGTCGGCGACGACGTCATGCTCTACCACGGGGTCACGCTCGGCGGCCGCAGCCTGCGGCGGGGCGTGAAGCGTCATCCGACCGTCGGCGACCGGGTGACGATCGGAGCGGGGGCGCGCGTCCTCGGCGACATCGAGATCGGCGCCGACGCGCAGATCGGGGCGAACTCCGTGGTCGTCAAGGACGTCCCGTCAGGCGCGGTAGCGACCGGAGTCCCGGCGAAGGTGCGTCTGCCCGAGCGCGCCGACGAGGACCCCTACGACGCCCTGTTCGCCGAGCCGGCCCTGTTCATCTGAAGTCGAGTCCGCGATGCCCACGCATCAAGCCGGCCGCGAGTCCGGTGGCCCGGCACCCACACCGCTGGTGCTTTCTCACGAGGTCGCCGGCGAAGACCGCGGCGACGCTCCTCGCCGAGCTTTCTTCATCACCTGGATTTGACTGCGGCCCAATCTGATCCGTACAGACAGAACGCCTCAGCGGCCCGGTGTCTCTCCGTGGTGGCCGCCAGAGCAGTCGCGGCGTCGACGCCCGCGGAGAGCTGTGAGTGATAGTCCGCCATTGCTGCGGCCGCGACGTCGTCGCGCACCGGAGCGACGGCGGCGACCACGCTGCGCGCCCCGAGCCCGAGCAGCGCGGCAGTGAGGCCGAGCGGCTCGTCTCCGGGTCGGACCTGGGAACGACCCACATCGCAGGCGGACAGCACGACGTGATCCACGCCGAGGAGTGTCGGTAGCTCGTGGACGAAGACCGGTCCGTCGGCCATTGACAGCGACGAGAAAAGTGGAGCTTGGCGCTCGTGCCTGCCGTGGGCTGCGAGATGCACGACGCGTGCGTGGCGGACCGCGTCAATGACCTCTGCGACCGACCCGATCCTCTCCGGCGCGTCAGAGTGCACCTCGTCGGACCAGGCTCGACGGACTGCGGCGACCTCGTGCGGGGCGCACGGGAGTCCCGGCCCCGCGATGGCGACGATGTCTCCGTCCGCGGCCGAATGGTGGCTTCTCCGGTACCAACGAGTGGCGGACGGGACCACGGTGACCGGCCGCCCACGCAACCCGGGCAGTGCTCCCCACGGCAGGGACGCCGTGCTCGCAGCGGGGATGACGACGACGCGGTCGGCTTCCCCGACCAGGTCCGCCAAGTGAAGCGCTTCACCCATGCGGTCGAGAGAGTCCAGGTACGCGGCCTCGACCACCGAGGCGAGTGCGTGTCCGGACGGCGCCCGGACCGTGGCCCTCAGGTCGGCCAGCAGTTCGCCGGCCAGACGTTCGACATCCCGTGCTGGTCCGAGGGTGAGGAGTCGACACTCCCGTGTGTCAAGACCGACGACGTGCATATGGTCGCCGAGCGTGAAGAACGACAGCAGGACGGCCCCATTCGTCACTGCCAGTCCAGCGGCGATCTCCGCAGCCGTTGCCACCGTGGCGGCCTGGCGGGAACCTGGTGCCTCATCGCGAGCTCTGTGCCGGATCCACGTTCGCTCGGCCACCGAGCGCTGGAGTGCCTTCTCCTCGGCCCGCAGCGGGTCGTCATCAGGCACCTCACCGATGTCGATCAGGTATCGGGTGCGGCGCAGGCGAGCGATGAGCGAGGTGAGGGTGTCATCACGGTCTGGTACCGCAAGCCTGGCCCGCTGAGACGCGGCGCGCCAACGCTCGACGGCATCGAAGAGCCTCGGCGGTTCCCCGATCTCCAACGCGAGCCCGACGTCGACATCCCGGATCGTCCGGCCGTGTAGCGCGAGGGCCGCGCGGACGTCCAGGCTCGAGTTGTCGCCCTGATGGCGGATGAGCAGGTCGGCTGACTCACGCAGGACCTTCCGGGCCACCGCCACCCGGCCCTCGCCTACCAACGTTCGCGCCCTCAGCGAGCGTTCGTGGAGGACGATCCCGACCGGCTGGCGCGGGCCGTGTGCCAACCGGTCGAGTGCGGACCGCGCCCCGGGGATGTCCCCGCGCCGGAGGGCGACCTCGGCATCGAGTCGCGTTGCCAGTCGGGACGTGGTGTCGCCCGGCCGGCCGGTACTCGTCAAAGCCTTCAGCACCCTTGACAGCGCGGCCGCGGAGCTGCCGGAGCGAACGTCGATGGCGACCCGCACGAGCCGCGCTTCGTCGCGCCGCGACCATGCCTGACGCGCAGTGAACGCGCGGGCCGCACGCTGGGCCTGTTCCCGTGCCTCGGCGAGGTCGTCACGCAGCAGTGCACATAGCGCGAGATCGAGGTGGACGTCGCCGCGATCGATGAGCATGCGCGCGGACGTGCTTGCGTCCAGTGCCGTCCGCAGAGCGTCCTCCGCCTGATCGATGAGTCCTGCGTCGGCGAGCACTCGTGCCCGATCGAGCCGGGCGCGGGCTCGGCCTACCGAGACGGGTATCCGGTCGGCCTCCTCCATGAGCCGAATGGCAGCTGGCAGGTCGCCTGCCATCCACTCCAGGCACCCCATGTTGTGTAGTGACTTGAACCGCTGGATCGGCAGGTCGCACCGCGTCGCGACGTCGAGTGCACGTCTGAGGGCACGCCGGGCTCGGGGTAGGTCGAGCATCGAGGTGTGCACGAGCCCGCGGTTGAGCAGCGTTGTCGCGATCTCGGCGTCGGTCAGCACTGACCGGTGGAGAGGTACCCGCCCGAGGGCGGCCGCCGCCTCGGCCCACTCGCCGCACCAGATGCGGACCGCGCCCTCCTGGACATCGCACAGTGCGGTGAGCCGACCACTGCCGAGACGCTGCGCGACCGCTCGCGCCTCCAGCAGCTCGGCGAGCGCAGCATCCCGGCCTTCGAGGGAGAGGGCCGCATAGGCATGAGTGATTCGCGTCGCCGCCACCGCTTCTTCGGCTTCGTCGGACGGGTCGTCGGCGAGCAGACGCAAGGCCCGCCCGAGTGCACGTTGTGCTGAACGGGGCCGACCAAGCATCAGTTCGCGGGCTGCCTGCGATCGCAGGTCCTCGGCTTGCTCGAGACGACCGATCGGCGCTCCTCCTCAGATCTCGAATGTCGGAGTGATGACAGGTCGCGCGTGCGGATCCGCTGGCCGGATGACGAAATGGACCAGCCCGCGAGCGACGCCTTCGACGGTGAACCGGCCCCGGTCGTCCGTGGTGACCGAGCGGGTGCGCGAGCGTTCGCGCACCTCCACCTCCGCCGGTGTCGTGAGCCAACCCCGGACGGTCGCCGTCTCGGCACCGGTCTGCTCGATCGCGACCATCGCGCTCAGGCCGTCGCTGGCGAACGTGATGGAGGACGCCCGGTCGTAGTCGGTGGCGCGGACGACGCCACTCGTCTCCAGCTGGACGATCCGGGCGACATCCGCCTCGAGCGCGGCGACGGTCATCGCGAACTGAGCACGACCAGCGAGCCCCGCGGGGACGGGGTCGAGCGCGTCGAGCATCGCCCGGAGCGCCTCGGTCACGGCTGCGTCGACGTCGTCGAGCGGGCCGTCGGCGAACGAGTCGAGATCCGATGTCGAGGTCATCGCGCACCATCCCAGGCGGGGTCGGCAGTGAGCGAGAGGCGCAGCTTGGCGAGGCAGCGGCCACGCGTCGGGCCGATGCTGCCGACCGGCATCCCCAGAGCCTCGCTGACGGCGTGGTAGTCAGGACGTTCGCTGTACGCCACGAGTCGCAGTAGCTGCTGACAGCGTGCCGGAAGGTGCTGGAAGTGCTGCCACAGACGGGCGTTGGTGTCGGCGACCAGCGCAAGGGTGTCCGGGCCGGCAGCTTGGTCAGGACGGCCGAGAAGCTCCTCGCTGTCGGTCGCCGTAGCGCGCCGGGAGCGTCGCGACACCGCCCATGCCTCCCGCTTGGCGGTGGTGACGAGCCACTTGAGGACCCCCTGGGGTTCGGTGAGGCCGTCCGCGTGCTGCACGAGTCGCAGCCAGGTCGTCTGCACGACGTCCTCGGCGAGGAAGGGGTCGAGGCCCTGTCCTCGTGCGACGTGCCAGAGCAGCGGCGTCACGCGGTCGACGAGGTCGGGCATCGCCGTCGAATCACCGTCGAGGTGGCGGCGCATCGAGTCACCCACCAGGCTGGCGAGCCCCTGCGCCTCGTGCTCGATGCTCATGGCGTGTTCCCCGCGACCGAGCCGTTCCCGTAGGAACGGTTGTCGGCGGTGTCCTCGCACGCTGCCTTGACCGCATCGGCGACCGACATCCGCCGAGCGCCGGGCAACAGGTGACAGGCGACGTCGGCGGCGAAGGCCGGCGCTGCGAACGACGTGCCGCTCCACACCCCGAAGCCGCTGGAGAAGTCGTCGTCGTCGACGAGCCCCCGAGCTGGCACGCCGTTCGCTCCGTTGTCGCGAAGGACCTGCTGGCGGGTGGCAGCGTTGAAGGTCGTGGGCATCGTGCTGACCACCGCGGTGCCGGGACGATAGGTCGTGACCCAGTCACCGGTGTTCGAGTAGAGCGACACGACTGCGCGGTCGGGGTTCTTCGCACCGACGCTTGTGAGGATGGCGCCGTCCGGGTGCATGGTCAGCCCCGCCGGGTAGAACGCGATGTCGCTCGAACTGTTGCCGGCCGCTGTCACGACGGCGACTCCGGCCGCGGCGAACGCACGGAGCATCGCAGCGAGAGCGGGCTCTTGGTCGAAGGCGCCTGGCGTCTCGTGGTAGTAACCCCACGAGATGCTGAGAACGCTGACCGGGTCCCACGGCGCGCCTGGGTTCGCCTGGGCATGGAGGTGGCGAGCGAGTAGCCGGCGGAGGGACTCGAGAACCACCGACTCGGCGACGACGCCGTCACCGGCCATGATGCAGACCGGCAGGATCCGGGCGGACGGGCATCGCTGGCGGATCACGCCGGCGATGAACGTCCCGTGTCCGGCGGCGGGGTCGAGGAAGCCGTTCACGGTGTCGCAGGTGATGCCGGCGTTCTCCGGGTCGGCCTCGGCGGGGAGGCTCAGTCCGAGAGGCGCGCCGTCGATGCCAACCGGATCGCGCTCGACGCCGAGCCCCGTCCCGTCCTCGGCGAAGAACCACGGGTGCTCGCCGATGCCGGTGTCCAGCACCGCGATTACCGGGCCGTCGTAGCCGCGTGCCGGCTCGGGGCGAGCGACGCTCAGCTGTACGGGGAAGCGGCCGGTCGCCGCGCCGGACGGTGAGGGCGCTCCCACGTTGTTGCCGTAGCCCACGTTGTTGCCGTAGCCGACATTGTTGCCGTAGCCCACGTTGTTGCCGTAGCCCACTCCCGTGCCGAATCCGCACAGAGTCACGAGGTGGTTGAGGCCGATGCGTGCAGCGAGGCCCCGCTCGGTATCGCCCCGTGCCGCGGCGTAGGAGCGCACCAGGTGGAGCACCGACCAGGCGTCCGGAGGAGCCACGGCGCCTGCACTGTCGCTCGGTGTCAGCTCGACAGCGGTGCTCGCGGCCTTCTCCACGACAGAGAGTGCGACGTCGTCGAGGCCGATGCTCACCGTCGGTACGGCCCGGGAGCGGTCGCGGTGCTTGGTGACTGGCTCGTCCCCCAGCGGTGGGGCCGCGAAGTCGGCGGAATAGACGGGCGGTACATCACCTCGCCAGCGCAAGTCCTCGAGCGCGGCACGGATCAGGTCGAGCGCGTCTTGCGCCTCGCCGGTCAGAGGCTGTTCTGCCTTGTTTCCGGATCGCGCGAGCTGCTGCGGCGCGCCTGGTACGAGGAGTTGGTTGGCGACGTACGCCGTCGGCTGCAGAGCGGTCCCGGCTCCTCCGTCCGCGGCCGCCGGTTCGAGAATCCGTGCTCGGTACCGCCGTAGAGCGGAACTCGGGATCTCGACGCTGGGCCAACGACGAACGTCGGGTGCGTCACTCATAAACAGCCTCCTGAGGAGCAGGGACCGGGCCCGAGGGGGCTCGAATCAGCGTAGTGAAGTTCGGTCGACGCTGGACAGGAGTCGGCTCGATCGGTCCTGATACATCCCGCCGCGAAAAATTGCGCCCGCAGCCCGGAGACCACGATCGCCGCGTCATCCGCGGCCGGCGTGTATCAGCACCGAGGCGAGACGCTCCTCATCCCCGGGGACCCTCCGGGATCCCGGGCCGAAGGTCGCATCGGGGCGTGCCGGCCGTCGGCTGGGCCGGAGGGACGTCGCGGCGGCGGCTGGACAACCACCCCCGCGACGG
>JBOFLR010000441.1:0-8086 GCA_051657965.1 Dermatophilaceae bacterium | reverse complement strand
TGCTCGGGCTGACCGGCCGGGCCTCGGGCTTCAGCGGGTTCCTCGTCATCGTCCTCGGCCTGGCCCTGGCCACCGCGGCGGCGGCGTCGAATGTCGACATCGACGTCGACGACGACCCCACCAACGACCGGCAGTGGCGCCCCTCCCAGGGCGCCGGCCCGTTCGCCTACGACCTCTCGACGGGCGAGGCGCGGCTCGACCTCAGCAGCCTCGAGCAGGTTCCGTCGGGGAGCTCCACACCGCAGCTGGTCGACGCCACGGTCGGCGCCGGACGACTCACCATCGTCGTCCCCGCCGATCTCACGGTGTCGGTGGAGAGCGCGGTGGGACTTGGCGAGATGACGGTCGAGGACGCCACCCGCACCGGGAGCGACCGCGAGATGTACGGCCCAGGTGGTGGCGGTACCGACATCTTCGGTGCTGCCGACCGGGTCGTCGACGTCGAGGTCACCGCGGATGTCGGGCTCGGCGAGATCGTCGTCGAGGAGCGCTGAGATGAGCACCCCACACGACCCGCAGGCGTCCCGCACCGACGAGACGGCCCCGACCCGCTACCAGGACACCGACATGACCGACATCCTGCCCGTGCGACCCGAGGGTCGAGCCGGCGACACCGCCTCGACGACGGCAGTGCCGACCACCGGGCCCACCACCGCACCTGCCCACGACCGCACGACCGTCCCGCCGGCTCGGCAGGACGGGCCGGCAGACCCTGTCCCGGCCATGCCCACCACGGGTACACCGACACCGGCCACACCGACACCACCGACCTACCGCACCGGGCCGGCGCCGGTGGCGCTCGTCATCGGGCTGCTCGGGCTCGTGCTCGCGGCCAGTGTGCTGCTCACCGAGGTGACCGACCTCGGCGTCCCGTGGGATGACGTCGGCCCGTGGTCGGTGGTCGTCGCGGGAGCGGTGGTCCTGCTCGTGGGCACCCTCGGACTGCGCAGCAGTCGGTCCCGGGGTTGAGCAACCCGCGGGGCCGGGGCGCCGGCTCTCCGGTCAGGGGGCCGGGGCGCCGGCTCTCCGGTACTCGGCGAGCGTGTCGGGCACGACGTTCGACCAGTCGTAGCGCACCGGCGAGTCGAGGAGCCGCCCGCGCATCAGGCTCCGCGCGGCAGGGTCACCGGCCAGCGCGGCGAGTGACCGCGCGACCCCCTCGTCGGTCGGCGACAGCACCGAGTCGGAGCCGTGGGTGAGGAAGTCCGCCGCCCCGGTGCCGGACCGCGCGACCACCGGAAGGCCGGCCGCGTGCGCCTCGAGCGTGGCGATGCCGAACGACTCGGCCAGGGCGAGAGAAAGGTACAGGTCGGCGGCATGGTGCAGGCGGCGGATGCCGACCCGGTCCACCCGGCCGGGCAGGCTGACCCAGTGCATGTGGTGGCGGTTGAGGTATGCCTGCATCGGTCGGCGCTGCGGTCCTGCGCCCACCACGGTGGCTCGGAGCCGAATCCGGCTGGGAAGCAGCATCCGGGCGCGCCGCAGCACCGCGAGCGTGCGCAGCGGCCGTTTGCGGGCGGCGAGACGGATCGCGGTGGTGACGTGCACGTCATCCGGCGCGCTCGCCTCACGACCCGGCATCGGTGCACCCTCGCGCCACCAGCCCGCGTCGATCCCGTTGCCGAGCACCTCGACCCGGGCCGTGCTCGCGACGCCGCTCACCTCCCGGGCCGTCCACGAGGACACCGCATCGAGGGCGACCCCGCGCGCCGCCCAGCGGGACCAGCGCCCGGACACCCGCAGCGCCGGGGCAGCGCGGCCGAGGACGCAGTGGAAGGTGGCGAGCACCGGAAGCCCAGCATCGAGGGCGACCGGGACCAGGCTGGTGGCGAACGGGCTGACGACGCCGACGTGGGCGTGGGCGATGTCGAACCGGCTGGCGTCGAGGCGGCGGCGGACCTCGGGCGGCGCGAAGGGGTTGACGGGGATGCCGCCCGGGAGCGGGATCGCCATCCGATGAACGATGACCCCGCCCTCGATGGTGCGTGCCCCCCAGCGCTCGCCGCCCGGACCCGCGGTGGCGGAGAACACCTCGACGTGGTGCCCGGCAGCGGTGAGCCGGTGGGCGAGGTCGCGCACCTGGTTCTCGATGCCCCCGAGCCGCGGCGGATAGCAGTCCGACAACAGGGCGACCCTCATGGGCGGACACCTTTCCATGCGCCAGGATGGTGCCGATGACGACTACCTCGAGCACGTGGCGACAGGTGCTCCGATTCGTCCTGGGGGTCGGGCTCGCCGGCGCGATGCTCGGGTGGGGCCTGCCTTACTTCACCGGGGCGACATGGAGCGAGATCTGGGCCGAGATCCGCACGGTGCCCCTTGATCGCGCGGTGGGCTTCCAGGTGCTCATGCTGCTCGGGCTGTACGCGTACACCCTCACCCTCGTCGGCTCGCTGCGCGGGCTCACGCACGACCGCGCGCTCGTCCTCAACCTCTGCGGGTCCTCCATCTCCAAGCTGTTCCCCGGCGGGGGCGCACTCGGCCTGGCCGCGACGTTCTTCATCTGCCGATCGTGGGGGTTCACGCGACGTGCGGTCTCGACGTCCGCGATCGTCACCGCGGTCTGGAACGTCCTCGCCCGGATCGCCCTCCCCGTGGCCGCGATCGCCGTGCTGTGGGTCGGCGGCACGGACCTGCCGGACTCGCTGAAGGAGCTGGCGGTCGGAGGGTCGGTCACGGGTGCGGCGATCCTCGTCGTCTTCGTCGCGGTCATCGCCAGCGAGCGCGCGGCCGAGGGCGTCGGTGCGACGCTGGACCGCATCCTCGGCCCGTTGTTCCGGCGTGGTGAGCGCACCCGAGCGATGAGCATCCGCGGCCTCGTCCACGACCTACGGGCTCGCATCACCGAGCTCGTGCGGCGGGCCTGGTGGTCCATGACGCTCGGTATGGTCCTGTTCCTCGGCGCGTACTACCTGCTGTTCGTGCTGGTCATGCGCCAGGTCGGGGTCGACCTGTCGCTGGACCTGATCTTCGCGGCCTACGCCATCGGCCGGCTGCTCACCGCGGTCGGCGTCACCCCGGGTGGGCTCGGCGTCACCGAGACCGCGACAGCCGCCGTGCTCGTCGGCTGGGGAGCGGACCCGACGGGCGCCACGGCCGGCGTCGTGCTGTTCTCGATATTCACCAACCTCATGGAGCTCCCCCTGGGCGGTCTCGGCTGGCTGGCCTGGACGGTCATGCCGCGCCGGGACCCACCGCCCGAGGGCGAGGAAGAGCACGCCTTGGCCTGACCCGTGGGTTCGGGCTCAGTCGCGCAGGAACACCATGGCCATCGGGGTCTGCTCGGTGCCCTGGCCGAGCGGGTTGTCGGCGAACATCTCCTCGAATCGCGAGCGGTCGGCATCCGGCACGTCGGCACCGAGCACGTTGCGGCCGATGTCGTTGGCGTCCATGACGACCGTGCCGGCGAACGTCGAGCGCCACGGCTCGGGCACCCGCTCGCGGATCAGCGCCGAGAGCCGGGCGGCCACGGCATCCGGGTCCTTCGGGGCGAGCTTGGCCGACACGTTGCTCGGGTACGCCGAGTACTCGGTGGGCCCGTCGATGGCGCGGATGTCGTTGCCCACCAGCTCGTAGAACACGCCCTTGCGGCCCATCACCTTGCCGATCGCGCCACCCGCCGACGCGTAGAGCACCCGCGGCAGCCCGGCCTCCTGGATGGCGAGCTGCATGGTGAACGGGCTGCCCAGCCCGATGCCGGCCGGGGTGCGGGTGACGTAGCGCGAGAGCACCCGGGCCGGACGGCCGACCTTGATGTCCCACACGAAGTACGACCGCCCCTGGGTGATCGCGACGATCTTCTCGGACACGAAGAACCACCACGGGCCGCCGGTGGCCGCGGGGTGGTCACCGCCGGCCGACGGCAGCGCGGCGAAGAACGACTCGACGTGCTCGAGCACCCGGGTATCGAGGTCGTCGTCGCGGGCGAACAGCTCGGTGCGCAGCGGGTAGCGGCGCACCTTCTCCCTACGCGCGGTCACGAGGTCGAGCTCACGCCCGGGGTTGGGCTCGACGTCGGCCTTGGCGCGGGAGGCGAGCGCGGCGGCATCCGCCTCGGCCTGCTCGTCGCGCTCGTCGACGAGCTCGCGCAGCCACAGCTCGAGGTTGATGAGTCGCCAGAACGTCATGGTGTCGACGTCGTTCGTGCCCTTGACCCACCCCTCGAACGCGTGCAGCACCTCGGTCTGGTTCCAGTACGGGCGGCTCGCGAAGGACTCGCTGAGGAAGATCGAGTAGAAGTGGTTCTTCAGCCGCTGGAACCACTCGACCTGCGGGGTGGTGAAGCCGATCTTGTTGCGGCGCCGGTTGATCGACTCCGGCAGCAGGTCGCGGGTGGCGTCGCGCAGCACCCGCTTGTTCCAGCCGTCCTTGATGATCGCCTCGTCGGAGAGGCCGAAGACGAACTTCAGCACCTCCTTGTCGAGGAACGGCACCCGTCCCTCGAGCGAGAAGCGCATGGTGTTCTTGTCCTCGTAGCGCAGCAGGCTGGGCAGGCTGTGCTGGAAGATGTCCTGCACGAGCCGCTTCTTGAGGTTCGCGGGCTCGACGTCGAAGCGCTCCCCGCGATGCTGCGCCACGAAGTCGGCCGCGAGCAACTGCGTGGTCGGCACCGTCTTCTTCATCTGCAACCGGGCCCGGACCTTGAACCGGCCGAGCCGGTACAGCACGTCGAGGCTCTTCGCGAGCTCGGCCGCCGCCTTCACCGCACCCTGCGCGCGCAGCTGGCGCAGGTACACGAAGTAGTACGGGACGTAGCCGGCCATCATCTCGTCGGCGCCTTGCCCGTCGAGCAGCACGGTGACGTGCTTCGTGGCCTCGCGCATCACCTGGTACTGCGCGTACGGGCCGCTCGAGATGAGCGGCTCCTCCTGGGTGCGGATGAAGTCGAGCAGGTCGGTCTTGAACTCGTCGGCCGTGGGCCGCACCTTGTGTGCCTCGACGTGGCCACGGCAGCTGTCGAGCACGTCGTCGACGTAGCGCTCCTCGTCGTTGATGCTGCCCGGGAACACCGCGCTGAAGGTGTTCTGCCGGGTGCCGACCGAGCGGGTCGACAGCTCGTCGCCCTGGTTGAGCAGCTGGTTGATGACCACGGCCACCGCGCTGGAGTCGAGACCGCCGGACAGGCTGGTGCCCACCGGCACCTCGGACTGCAACCGCAGCCGGATGCTCTCGGTGAGCAGCGCGCGGTACTCGGCCGCCGCGGCGGCGTCGTAGGGCCGCTGTTCGGTGGCCAGCTCGAGCAGCTCCTCCTTCAGCCGGGTGAACATCCGGCGCCGGATGCCGGTGGCGTCGGCGGTGAGCAGCTCTCCGGGCACGAGGCGCTCGACGCCCTCGAAGAAGGTCTCGGTGCCGTCCTCGTGCGCCCGGAACCGCAGGTACCGGTACACCGAGCGTTCGTTCGGTCGGCGCTGCACCAGGCCGGTGTCCAGGATCGGTGAGATCTCGCTGGCGAAGAGCAGCACGTCATCCGCCCCGTCGCGGGGGACGCGCGCGACGTAGAGCGGCTTGATGCCGAAGTGGTCGCGGGCGAGGGTGAGCCGCTGCTCGTCGCGGTCCCAGATGGCCAGGCCGAACATGCCGTTGAACCGGTCGAAGGCGTCCTCGCCCCAGTGCGCGAACGCCTCGAGCACGACCTCGGTGTCGGAGTCGGTGGTGAACGCGCGCCCGGCCGCCTCGAGCTCGGCGCGCAGGTCGAGGTAGTTGTACACCTCGCCGTTGTAGACGATGGTGTAGCGGCCGTCGGCGGTGTGCATCGGCTGCTGGCCGTGCGCGACGTCGATGATCGACAGCCGCCGGTGGGCGAGCCCGCACGGGCCGTCGAGGTGCACGCCCTCGCCATCGGGGCCGCGGTGCCGCTGCCGGTCGTTCATCCGCTGGAGCAGCCCCTCGTCGCCGGGGAGGATGCCGTGGTAGCCGGCGATGCCGCACATGCTCGATGGGGTCCTTCTGCTGTCGGGTCCGGGGCGGCCGGTACCCGCCTGACAGGCGATGCACCGGCATCCGCCCAAGCCTCCCACGGATGCCGCGGCGCACGGATCCGGGTCGTCGTGTCGCGCGACCGACGACTCGAGCCCCGAGGTGAGTCACCTTCGTCACGGTGGTACACTCGGCGGATGCCGACCAGCCGGCCTCGTCATCAGGTCACCGAGACGCCCGACGTGGCGCGCGCGCTCGACGTCGCCGCACGGCGATGGCCACGCGAACCGCGGTCCCGGCTGCTCCTCCGTCTGGTCGAGGCCGGCAGTCGGGCCGTCGAGGAGGAACGCAGCGCGGCCGTGCAGCAGCGGCTGGCCGCGATCGACGCGACCCGGGGAAAGTACGCCGACGCGTTCCCCGACGACCATCTCGCCGAGCTCCGCCAGGACTGGCCGGGGTGATCACCCTCGATGCGAACGTCGTGATCGCTCACCTTCACCCGCACGACGCGCACCACGCCGCCGCCGGCGAGCTGCTCCGATCGTCCGCCGACGACGAGCTGCTCATCCACTCGCTGACCCTGGCCGAGGTGCTCGTCGGCGGTGTTCGGACCGGTCGCGGGGACCAACTACTGGCCGACCTCCACGCCATCGGCATCCGCGCCGCCGACCCGCGCCCCGGCGAGGCGCTACGACTCGCCCGGCTACGGGTCGAGACCGGTCTGCGGATGCCCGACTGCTGCGTCCTCGACACGGCGCTGGTATCCGGGTCGGCCCTCGCCACCTTCGACGACGCCCTGGCCCGGGCCGCGCGCGACCGCCACCTCGAGGTCGCGCCGCGCTGACCGGCCGTGTCGAACCGCTCGGGCGCGGCTGCTACGGCCGACGGTCGTGACGACGGATGGCCTCGACCTCGTCGAGGTCCGGCGGCGGGCCCGCGACCATGCGGTCCACGAACGTGGCGCGGAGACAGGTGTCGAGCCAGGCGAGGAGGTCGGCGGTGACCTGGTCGCGGTTGGTCTCGTTGAAGATCTCGTGCCGGGCGCCGGGGTAGAGCGTCATCGTCACGTCGGCGAGGCCCGCGCTCAGGTACTGGTCGCGCACCTCGGTCACACCCTTGCCCTTGCCGCCCACCGGGTCCTGGTCGCCGGCGAGCAGCAGCACCGGCAGGTCGCGTCGCACGCGCGCGGCCTGACGACGGTCGTTCACCGCGATCAGCCCGCCGAGCAGGTCGGCGTAGAAGCCCGAGGTGAACGTGGCGCCGCATCGAGGGTCGGCGACGTAGGCGTCGACCTCGTCCGCGTCGCGCGAGAGCCAGTCGAAGGAGGTGCGGTTGGGCCGGAACGCGGCGTTGTACTGACCGAAGGTGAGCTTGTCCATCAGGGCGCTCCGGTGCCGCTGGCCACGGACCGTCGCCTCGGCACGGGCCAGACGGAGGCCGACCGCCCCGAGCACGCCCGGCGACCCGGCGGTACCCGAGAGCACCAGCCCGGCGAGGTCGCGGCCGTCCTCGATGACGTACGCGCGGGCGAGGAAGGACCCCATGCTGTGCCCGAGGAGGAACACCGGGCGTCCCGGCTGCTCCTCACGGGCCAGCGCGGTGACCCGGCGCAGGTCACGGACGACCGTGCCCCAGCCGTCGGCATCGGCGAGGTAACCGTGGTCGTCGTCGCCTCCGGTGACACCGTGTCCACGATGGTCACCGGCGTACACGGCGTATCCGGATGCCGTGAGCGCCTCGGCGAGCCGGGCGTACCGTGCGGAGTGCTCCGCCATGCCGTGCGACACCTGGACGACGGCCCTGGCCGGTGCGTCGGGCAGCCAGCGGTGAGTGAACAGGCCGGTGCCGTCGGTGGCGGTCACCGTCGTGGTGCTCGTGCGCATGGCTCGTCCTCGTGCTCATCCTCGGGACCGGGGTACGGCTGCCGGGGCCGAGCATGCCACGCGGTCCGCTCCGGCGGGCCGGATCGGTCGCCGTCTCCCGGCGCCCGCTCGCGACGATCTTCTCGCGACGATCTTGCGGATCGCTCGTGCGTGGCTCACTATGCTTGCGCCGGACTCGCTGGCTGCAGGGGCAGACCCGGAGGGCGCCGATGCTCACCATCACCCGTGGCCGTGCCCTGCTCAGTGCAGGAGCGGCTGTGCCGCTCGTGCTCGGAGGCACCGGCACC
>JBOFLR010000440.1:0-1629 GCA_051657965.1 Dermatophilaceae bacterium | reverse complement strand
GTGCACGAGCTCGTCGCGCTCGGCGCCGAGTTCGACCTCGACGACGGCGGCGAGATCCTGCTGACCCGGGAGGGCGGCCATCACCGCGACCGGATCGCGCACGCCGGCGGGGACGCCACCGGCGCCGAGATCTCCCGGGCGCTGATCGCGGCGCTGGAGCGGGTACGCGACGACCCCGGTATCGAGGTGGTCGAGCACGCGCTGGTCGTCGACCTGCTGACTGCCGCCGACGGCGCGGTGTGCGGGGTGACCCTGCACGTCATCGGCGAAGGGCAGGTCGACGGCGTCGGGGCCGCGTACGGCCGGGCGGTGGTGCTCGCCACCGGCGGGCTGGGGCAGATCTACACCTCGACCACGAACCCGCCGGTCGCGACCGGCGACGGGATGGCGGCCGCGCTGCGGGCCGGTGCGCGCGTCACCGACCTCGAGTTCGTGCAGTTCCACCCCACGGTGCTGTTCCTCGGCGAGGGGTCGACCGGGCAGCAGCCGCTGATCTCGGAGGCGGTGCGCGGTGAGGGAGCCTTCCTGGTCGATGCCGCAGGACACCGGTTCATGACCGGCCGCCACGAGCTGGCCGACCTCGCACCCCGCGACGTCGTGGCGCGCGCCATCCTCGACGTCATGCGCGAGCAGCGGGTCGACCACGTATGGCTCGACGCACGACATCTCGGTGCGGCATTCTTGGAGAAGCGTTTTCCGTCCATCGTCGCGCGATGTCGTGAGCTCGGCTTCGACCCGGCCACCGAGCTGCTGCCGGTGGCCCCGGCCCAGCACTACGCTTCGGGTGGCGTCGAGACCGACCTCCACGGGCGCACCTCCCTCGACGGTCTCTACGCCTGCGGCGAGGTGTCGTGCACCGGAGTACACGGCGCGAACCGGCTCGCGTCGAACTCGCTCCTCGAAGGGCTGGTCTTCGCGCACCGCATCGCCGACGACATCGCCGCACGTCTGGCGCGAGGCGAGCTCTCCGCGCGCGAACCGGTCACGGGCGACGACCTGCCCGACCTGCTCTCGGCGCGGCACCGGCTCACCGTGCAGCGCGCCATGACCCGAGGGGCGGGGCCGGTGCGAACCGCCGAGTCGACGACCGAGGCGCTCGACGCCCTCCAGGCGCTCGCCGACCGGCCGCCGTCGCAGGCCGAGCCTGGCCCGCTGTCGTGGGAGACCTCCAACCTGCTGCACGTCGGCCTCGCCCTGACGGCCCTCGCCCGCCGCCGGGAGGAGACGCGGGGCGGCCACGTGCGCGCCGACTTCCCCGCGCTCGACGACACCCGGTGGAAGGTGCGGCAGACCGTCACCAAGCGGGCGCACGGCATCCTCGACGTCACCGAGCGTGCGGTGCTGGCCCCGGAGGAGGTGCCCGGATGACGGACCACGGCTTCCCCGTCGACGAGGTGCGGGTCGTGGTCGAGCGGGCGCTCGACGAGGACCTCGGGCCGGCACCCGGGGTCGATGTCACTACGCTCGCCACCGTCCCGGCTGTGGCAGAGGCGGATTCGCGAGTCGTCGCGCGGTCCGACGGCGTGGTGGCCGGGCTGCCGGTGCTGGCGCTGGTGTTCGACACGGTGGCGCGGCGGCTCGACACCGGCGCGGTGTCGGTGACGCTGGATGCCGCCGACGGCGACGTGG
>JBOFLR010000439.1:0-2730 GCA_051657965.1 Dermatophilaceae bacterium | reverse complement strand
TCTTCGCGGCGCGCAACATCCTCGCGACCGGCGCGGTGCGTGCGCTCATCGAGCGCAGGCTGCGCACGACGGTGGCCCTGGTCGGGTTCGACGACTTCCCCACGGCCGATCTCCTCGACCCCCCGCTGACCGTCATCCGGCAGGACGTGTGGCGCATCGGCCAGACCGTGGCCGACCTGCTGTTCACGCGGATCGCCGGTGACACCGCTCCCCCGCGGCATGTGGTCATCGAGCCCACCCTCGTGCAGCGCGGATCCGGCGAGATCCCCCCACCCCCCTGACGCACCGCACCCGCCGGCCTTCGGGCGTCTCGACGCCATGACGGCCGAACTCGTCGTGGCGTCGACATCTCGACGCGTCTGGTCGTTGTCGCCGCCATGGCGTCGAAACACAGACAGGCGGAGCCCAGCCGTCTCGAGAACACGGCCGACCGGGCAGGGAATGGCCGCAGCATGTCGGTTCGTCGACGTACAGCTGAACATTCTGCGTATCGCGTAGCGCACTATGCGTTCTGCATTTATGATACCGGTGGTCGGTATGGCAGGAATGCCGCCATCGCATCCGAGACCAGTGAAGGGGATCATCGTGGATACCGCATTTCCTACGGCTGATGCGTCGGCTCCGAGCTTCATCAACGTCGCGGCGATCGTCGGGTTGGGCCTGACCCTGTTCGGGCTGATCGGGTTGTTCGTGGCGTTGCAGATGGGCGCGAAGTCGGCCAAGACGAACCCGAAGGCGCAGGCGCAGACGGCGTTGAACTTCGGTCTGGCGGCGGTGGTCGCGGCGATTGCGGTCGGCGGGAGCGTGATCGCGTACGCGACGGGAATCCTGGACTACCTCTTCCAGAACTAGAGGCGCGCGCTGATGTTCGAGACCGATGACGCCGCGTTGCGGGTGCCGTTCGTCTGGAAGGGCAGCGCGGGGATGGAGTGGTGGTTCGAGGCCCGCGGGGTGATGTGGGTCCTGGCCACGGTCGTCTCGTTCGTGCTCACCCCGGTGGCCTACCTGGCCCAGCCGGAGGTGCTGTACACGTGGCTCCCCGTTCCGGCGTTGTTCCCGAAGGCCGTGGTCGCGGTGTGCGCCGCCGTGGCGTGCGCGGTGGCGTTCACGCGGTGGTTCGGCCGGCGGGTGAAGCCGACGACCCCGATCCGGCACCACGTCAGCGCGGTCGAGCGTGAGCTGCGCACTCCCCGGCCGGACGCGCCGGACGTCAACCACGTCACGACCGTGGCCGAGTGCGACGTGAGCGATCACGGCGCGGTCATGTACGTGGTCTCGCCTGAGAGGGACATCCATGCGTAACCCGTTCCGCCGCAACCGTGACGGCGCACCCACCCCGGAGCAGCAGCTGCTCGACGGGGCGACCCTGCCGACCCATGCCGCGCCGCTGGCGTTGAACTTCATCCACCGCAACCTGGTCGCCGCCGACGACGGGGTGTGGGCGTTCTTCGTCCTGGAGCCGGTGGACTGGCTGAACCAGGACGCCGACACCCGCCGCGGGATCATGTCGGTGTTCACCCAGCGCCTGACCGAGCTGACCGGGATGCGGCTGTGGGTGCGGGGCACGTCCTCTCCGTTCCCGCACGCCGAGTGGGCTCGGGCGCTGGACGAGGCGACCGCCGGGCGGCGGCTACCGGACCCGGAGCAGGGGCGCACGTTCGGGGACTTCCTCACCGACGCCCAGCGGTACCTGATCGGCACCGGCGCCAGCCGGTACGGCGTCCCGGTCGGGGTGCGGTTCTCCACCCAGAAGCTCGACAAGCTGGAGAACCTGGCGATGGTCGCCGGCCGCGACCCGATCGAGGGCCGGCTCGGGGTGCTGGAGGAGGCCCGCCGGGCGCTGGTCCGGGTGAACCAGGCGATGACCCGCAACGGGTTCGCCCGCCCGATCAGCACCAAGGCGTTGGGCTGGCTGATCCACGCCTCCCTCGGCCTGGGCGCCCCGGCACCGGCGGCGTACTTCGGGCGCCGCGCCGGGTTCGACCCGGCCGAGGTCGCCGGGTTCACCGGGCCCGTGGTGGCCACCGCGCGTCCGTACGCCCCGACCACGGTGGTGCACGCCATCCGGAGCAGCCGCCGCCACACCAACCACGTCGCGGTGCTGAACGTGGAGTCCATGGCGTCGCGCGCCGAGGACACCGTGCTGCGGGCGGTGCTGCCGTGGATGTACTACCCGCAGACCCTGGACTTCCCGGTCGAGACCTGCGCGGTGTTCGACATCTACGACGGCGAGGACCTGGTCAGGACGGCCGAGGACGCCCAGCTGCGGGCGCAGAACATCGCCGCGCACCACGCCGAGCACGGCAGCGTGCCACCCTCGATCGCCCGCGCCGTGGCCCGCGCGGAGGTCGTCGCCGACGAGGTCGCCTCGACGCACCGGGACGTCTCCGCCCGGGTGATCGGCGTGGTGATGTTCGCGGTCACCGGTGCCGACGAGGAGGAGTGCCTGGACCGGGCCGACACCCTCACCGCCGAGGTCGCCCGCAACCAGAAGATCACCCTGGCGCACGCCTACAGCCAGTGGCACCTGTACCGCTCCTTCACCCCCTGTGAACCGCCGGTCATGTCCGGCTACATCACCCAGATGCCGGTGGCGACCCTGGCCACCGCGGTGCCGCACGCGTCATCCGCCGCCGGTGACGCGGTCGGGTTCCCCCTGGGCCAGATCGCCGGCACCAGTGAGGTGTTCGTCCTGGACACCCACGCCGGCCCCCGGAAGAACAAGCCCGG
>JBOFLR010000438.1:0-2014 GCA_051657965.1 Dermatophilaceae bacterium | reverse complement strand
CGGCGAGCGGATCCTCGACGTGCTTCGGAGCGTGCGACGACCCCGCGTGCCTCCGGGCGCGTCGTGACGTGCACACCGGCCGAGTGTCGCGCCCGCCGAGACCAGGCTCGTGCCTTCCTCGACGTCGCTGAGCTCGTTTCTCACCGAAGAACGCCGAGAAGCTCACGTCGCGGCTGCGCTGGCAGTCCTGGCAGGCATCGCGGCGGGCCGATGCGGCCGCGCTCCTTTCCGGGGCCGACATGTTCTGACCGCGAGCAGGTGGGTCACCTCCTATCCGTTGTCCGTACCGGGGTCGATCGGGCTAGCAGGATGCCGACGCGCCCGCCCACCGCATCGTCGGCCACGCCGTTAGCCAGCATCTACCCCCACTGCGTGACCAAGGTTAAGCGAAGCGGATGACCACGATCCCCCGCAGCGCTACGCGGGTCGGCCACACCGGATGACGCCTGCGCGGCATCGGCAGCGCCCTCGGCTTCCGTATTCGTTTGGTATACACTTCCGAAGTGGCTGAGCTACTCGATCCCAACCAGCTCGACGATCGCGGGCTGTTCGAGATCGATGCGCAAGCCGCACATCTGTTCAAACACCCACACTTGGGCATCGAGGACGTGCTCGACACCTGGGCGAACGACCCGTTGTTCTATCCCGCGAACCCACCGGCGCACTGGCTGATGGTGGCTGAGGTGGGCGGGAAGGTCCTGGTCGTTCCGATCGCGCCGGCACGCTCTGGTGATCCAGCCAGGTGTCGGCCGATCGGCTGCTACGAGGCGTCTTCAGGCCTCGCCAACACCTACCGAAGGGACCGCGATGACTACTAAGCCGATGACTCCCGACGAGGAGCACGAGTTCTATGCCCAGCCCACCAACCAGGAGCCGCAGGGTCCGCCACGGCGGCGCTCCACGCGGCTCACCGCGCCGATCCCCGTCCGGTTCACCCCCGAGCTCCTCGCCGAGGTCAAGCGCCGCGCCGACGCCGACGACCGATCCGTCTCGGCGTGGATCCGGCGCGCGGTGGAGCACGAGCTCAGCCGGCCCGCGTGAATTCGAGCCACCGCATGTGGGTATGCGGCCTCGGAAGCGCTCGACGATGGTCGTTGGCGCAGGCGCGGGGACCGTTCTCGAGGTCGGTCACGTCCGAGGCGCCACCGCCGACGTCATCGTGCATGCCATGCGGGCATGCGAGAAGTTCCTCAGGTGATGACCATGCCCCGAAACGTTGGCGACATCCTGAAGCAGGCACGCGAGCTGGCCAAGCGGTTCGAGTCCTACGATCCCGACCCGACGGACGAGCTGGATGCCGATGCCGTCGCTGCCCTGCGTGCCGCCACCCTCGAACGGTCCACGGCAGAGAAGCATCTGCTTGACGCGGTTCGCCGGCCGCGATCTGCCGGACTGTCCTGGTCTGCTATCGGCGCAGTCGTCAGCACATCCGGAGAAGTGACCCGCCAGCGCTACGCTGGCCAGGTCGCGTAGCGCCGGATACCCGATGGGGCCTCGTCGACTCGACTGCTCGACCCGCTATGTGCCGGGCTCGACCGTCAGGTGTCGATGTAGATGTCGTTCTCCGACACGTCCTCGATCTCGTCATTGTCGAACTTCACCGTGAACACGTCTCCCGACAAAAATGGCCGTTCCACACCGACAACGGTTCCCTTCGTGCCCTTCGGCACTGTCGTGGACCACCCTCCACCCAGGTTCCTGATCGCGAACACCCTGTCGCCCCTATTGAAGTCAGCCATGACACCTTCCCCGGTTCGTAACTGATCCCCTGCAAAGGTGACACTACCGAGGCCCGTAGGCGGCAGATGCGACATGCGCAGGCTCTTCGGCCTCAGGACGAGCCAGCTGGGGTGCAAGGCGGCGAAGTCTTCACGCGTGGAGCCGGTGACGAGAATCGAACTCGCGTGTCCAGCTTGGGAAGCTGGCGCTCTACCATTGAGCTACACCGGCGCGCCCGGTCGAGCCACCACCTGACGGCTCCCCGGCGCACAGAATCGTAGCGGACCGCCGTCCG
>JBOFLR010000437.1:0-5239 GCA_051657965.1 Dermatophilaceae bacterium | reverse complement strand
GGGATCACGGCGCGCAGCGAGCTCGCGGAAGCGCTGCAACCATCCTGACCAGGCGGCCGACCTGCCGTGCGCCCGCGTGCACCAGACACTCAGTCGATGTCGAGCTGGCGAGGGGACTCGAACCCCTAACCACCTGTTTACAAGACAGGTGCGCTACCGATTGCGCCACGCCAGCGGGCACCGAGCCACACCGGCCCGGGCACCCGCACATGGTACGGGCGCAACCGCCACCCGTAGGCAGTCGCCCGGCCTCGTCGACGGACCGGCGCGGGCGTCATCCACCCGGCAGCACCCACTCAGAGGCGACCGTCGCGGAAGGCGCGGAAGGCGGCCTTCGACTCGGGCCCGAGGATGACGATCGACTGCCCGCCGGCCGTGCCGAAGCCGCCCTTGGCGACGTGCCGCCCGATCGCCTTCGGGTCGGCCCGCATGAACTGTGCCGCGAAGGTCAGCGCCTCGGTGGCGGAGAGGTCGGTGTCGGCGTTCGGGCTGAGCAGCGACAGGGTCGTGGCGATGATCCGCGGCCCGGCCAGCCGGGCGGCGGCGGCACCGGCGACGATGATGTCGCCCTGGTGCCGGGATCGGCCGAAGTCGCCGTCGGGCAACGACTTCCGCTCCCGGGCGTAGGCCAGCGCCTCGCGGCTGTCGAGAGTGTTGCGCCCAGCCTTCACCGTGACGGCCCCTTGGGTGATCGTGCGCGGCACCGTCATGGGCACGCCGCCGCTGTAGCCGACGAGCTGGATGAAGCCCTTGAATCCCACCGCGACATAGCCCTGGATCGGCAGGCCGGTCACCGACCGCACGCTCTGCAGCTGGCCGGGGCCGCCGGCCTGGGCATAGGCGGCGTTGATCTTGGCCCGCCCACCCCCGGGCATCGGCGCCCAGAGGTCGCGGGCGATGCCGAGTACTCCACCGCCGCCCTTGCCGTCGACGCCGAGCACCTGAAGCGTGTCGCCGCGAGTTCCCTTGAGCTTCTGGTCGAACCGGGCGTCGGACCCGACGGCGAGCACGAACCGCGGCCCGGCCGGCAACTGCTCCGGCTTCCCGAGCGAGGGCCACCACCCGCCGGCGAGTTGCCAGCGCGGGCCCACGGCGAGCGTCACGTCATCCCCGGCCGTGACGACCGCGACCTTCTCCCTCTTCCACGTACCGACGGTGGCAGTCGCCACGACGCCGCTCCGGCCGGCGTACACCTTCGTGAGCAGCGCGGTGAGCGCCGCGTCGCCGCCGCGGACGACCACCGGGGGCGTGGCGGCGGGCGTCGGCGTCGCGGTGTCGGATGACGGTGCCGCGGCTGCCGAGGTCGGCCCGGCTCCCGAGCCCGCCGGGTCGTCGGAACACGCGCCGGCGAGAGTGACCACGAGAGCGAGGACGAGGAAGGAGCCGGTGGCGGCGCGGGTGCGCATGGTGCACCACCGTAGGTTCTGCAGCTGCGCGGCACCTGGCGATCGACGGAAGGTCACGACATCCTCCGGCCGCATCCTCAGGCCGTGTCCTCAGGCCGCGGACCTCGGGGCGTCGGTCGCGCCCGGCCGGTCCCGACGGCCCCACGAGGAGGCCAGCACCTCGCCGAGCACGCTCCCGGTAGCGATCGCGAGCAGCACACCGAACGCTCCGAGCAGCCGCACGCTGCCGGCCTGGAACGACAGCAGCCCCTGGTCCTGCCCGCGCGCCACCAGCTCGTAGAGGCCGAGGAAGATGGTCAACCCGGGGAGCAGCGCGTAACTGGCCGGCACGACGAGCACCGTCGACGGCACGTCCATCCGTCGGGCGACCGCGCCCCCGCAGACACCGAGCACGACGGCTGCCACCCCGCTGGCGAGCACCGGCCCGACGAGGTCGGTGCGGGTGAGGCCGGCGGAGATGCCCGCCGTGAGCACCGAGAGCCCCGCTACTGGCAGCACGAGACGCCAGCGGCTCTGCAGCGTCACCGCACCGGCTGCCCCCACCACGACCGCGCCGAGCACGGCTGCGGCCAGCGGCGCCCCGGTGACCTCGAGGTCGAGCACCGAGGGCGGTACGAACGCCGAGTCGAGCCGTTCGGTGACCGTGAGCATGAACCCCAGCCCGGTGGCGATGCCGATGACCAGGCCGGAGAGCGACACCACCACACCGAGCAGCCGGCCGGCACCGGTGAGCGGGAACCCGAAAAGCACGTCCTCGATCGCCGCCGCCATGGTGCGCCCGGGCAGCATGGTGACGATGCCGCCGGCGACGACGAACGCGAAGTCGTCGGCCCCGAACGGCAGCACGTCGGACGCGCCGAGCGCGTAGACGCCGCCGGCCAGCACCGTGGCCGCGAACGAGTTGATCGCGTTGCCGTAGAACTCCGGCAACGCGATGCGCTGGTGCAGCCGGTCGACGCCGGTGACGGCCAGCACGACCAGCACGGTGACGACCGCGGCGAGCAGCGTGGCCCCGGCCATCACCGCCACCGCCGAGGCGAGCAGGGCGGATGCCGCCGACACCACCCACTGCGAGAAGGCCCGCGGATGACGTTTCACCGCCCGGAGCCGCACCGCCGCCTCCTCGACGCCCACCCGCCCCGCGACGAGGTCGCCGACCAGCTCGTGCACCGCGACCAGCCGGGCGTAGTCGTAGCGCGAGCGCCGTACCACCCGCAGCAGGGTGTGCTGGCGCCCTTCGCTGCTCGTCGCCTGGATGAGCAGCGACTGGAGCGTGATGTCGACCTCCACCAGGTGGACGCCGGCGGCCGCCGCCACGGCGGCCACGCTGCCCTGGACCTGCGGCGCACCGGCACCCGACCGCAGCATCAGCTCGCCCACCCGGGCGGCGAGGTCGACGCCCTGCCGCACCGCGGCATCCTCGGCCGCCTCGCCCGGGATGGCGGTGTTCTGGTACGGCGTGCGGCGCAGCAGGTCGACCATCGGGAGCGGCTCGGTCGGCTCCGAACCGCGCAACATCCGGCGGCGGCGCGGCCCGCCTGGCGTGCGCTCACTCATGGCGACGACGACGCAGTAGTCGGACGAACGGGGCGGCTCGACATGTCGAACCAGCGTAGGCGGCGCGCACCGTCGGCATCGGACCGGGCAACCGACGGCGGGCGGTGTGGAGGCGACCATCGACGAACCGGCCGCGGGAGTCGGCCACTCGCGTCGACGGCACGGCGGCAGGGGTGGTCCGTCGCGCCCGAGCGATCCGTGGTGAGCGGCCCCGACGCACGATCCGCACGTCCACGCCCGGTGCCGGTGGCCGCGCCCGTCGCTGCCGCTCAGAACGTGGTGAGCACGCCGCGCTCGAGCAGCTCGAGCGCGTTGTCGACGATCGTCGTGGCTGCCTCGATCGCTCTGCGCGCCTCGCCGGTGTCGGCGAAGTCCTCGGCGCTGGAGGGGTAGTCGAGCTCGTTGCGGCGACGTCGTAGCCGACTGAATCCGCTGAACACGCCGTGGAACTGGGCAGTGAGAACCTGCTCCATGGCGAGGTGACCGCCATCGTGGGTCGGACGCAGGTTCTGCTCGGCAAGCAACGCCATCGCCGCGTGCTTGGCTGCGTCATACGCGACGACGTAGGCCGTCGCGGGGTCCGACTCGATCAGGGCGGTCGCCGAGAGCAGCTGCTGGCGCGCTCGTTCCATCAGCCCGTCCCGGCCGGCGTCGGCGCCGGCGAGCCGGGTGATCTTCCGGGCGCTGATGAGGTCCTCCACCGTCGCTCGGCCAGGGCTCCATGGACTCATCGCGGGTCCTCTCCGTCGTGTTCGGACATCGCGGTGTGGTCGACCACGACCACAGCGTCAGGCTTGGCCGTCCGGACGAGGGCGTCGCTCTCCTCTCGCCACGCGGCGCTGGAACGGATCATGGGGTTGACCGGCAGTCCGAGCCGCTGCTCGGCGCGTTCGGCGGCCTCGTACACCTCGTCACGGTCAGGGGCACCGACGACCATCACGTCGACGTCCCTCGGCTCCCGCCCGAGCTCACCGCGGTAGCGGCGCGCCCACGAGCCATAGATGACGACCTGATCGACACCTGGGAGACCCTCGAACTCGTCGGCGACGACTGTCTGTGGTCCATAGGTGATGGTCAGTAGCTCGGTCAGAGCGCGAGCTGCGCGGTGGTCGGTGCGCGCCCGGATCAACCGGTTCCTGCCGACCCGCCTGTCCTCCAGCAGGCCGGCCGTAGTGAGCCGCTCGACCTCGGCATGCAGTGCGCCGAGACTGACCTCGAGGTGACGAGCCAGGTCGGAGAGGGTGAACTCCTCTCCGGGTCGGAGGTACAGCCATGCCAGGAGAGCAGCCTGACGCTCCGATCGGAAGATCGGGAGGATCGAAGGTGCGGGATTTCGCATAATGCGAAGATATCTTCGGCTAATGCGAAACTCAAGGCTGGTGGTTCACCGCACTGTCCAACAGCGGCACCGTGTCGGATCACGGTGACTGCACTCCGTCGGCCACCCAGCCCGGGACGTCGGAGCTCGGCCACCACGAGGGGCCGCCGGTGACCGCCACCGCGAGGAGCGCCACCGCCACCACGAGGACGACGCCGACGACGACCTGGCGCACGGTCTCGTGGGCGGTCACTCCGCGCACCAGGCTCCGGCTGCCCCGGCGCAGGCTCGGCCCACCCGGCCCCCACCACGCGGTCAGCGCGGTGAAAATCCCGGCAGCCGCGAGCGGTGCCGCACTGTCGGGCCGCACCGGTGAGTCTCCGGCCACTCCCGACAGCACCAGCGCCGCACTGAACATCGCGCACACGCCGACCACCAGAGGGAGCAGCACGGTGAGCAGGGACCCGACCACCCCGACCACGAGGTGCCAGGGGCCCGACGCCACGGCCACCGCGATGTCGCTGCCCCGCCCACCACGCGCGTGGCGGCGCAGCACGAGCGAGGTGACCGACCGGTCGGCGGTGCGAGCGGCCGTCATCCAGCCGAAGAGCGCCGCCACCGCCACGAGCGGCGCGGTCGCGGCGAGCCCCGCCAGCACGGCGAGCAGCGCGAGCAGCGCGCCACTGCGGGTGGGGCGACCGATCCGCGGGTCCCCCGGCGGCAGAGCGGATGACGGCGGCACGGCAGACCCTGGCGGCACGGCGGATGACGGCGTGCCCGGCGGTTCATCCCCCGGTCGGGCCGGCGGTGGCGCACCGGGCAGCCGGCGGTCGGGCGAGGTCGGGCGGGCCTGCTCCCATCCGGGAGGTCCTGCGGGCGGCCCGGCCGGCAGCGGGTCAGCTGGCGGCGCGGTGGACGGTGATGGCGCGACGGCCGGCGGCCCGGCCGGCAGCGGGTC
>JBOFLR010000436.1:0-1690 GCA_051657965.1 Dermatophilaceae bacterium | reverse complement strand
CCGACGCCTCGGCCTTCGAGGAGTTCGACGCCGACGCGGCTGGGGCACGGCCGTGCGGCATGGTGCGGCTGAACCAGCTCGCCCTCGAGCACGCCCTCGGCGCTCGCTGACGCCGACCCCGACCGCCTGGGATGACGCCCGCCGGCGTCGGCGCGGATGCCGCCCACCGGTTCGGCCGCCATGGCGTCGAGGTGCGTGGGTGGCGTCGGGATGTGGGCGTCATCCGCGTGCTGCGGTAATCTGGGACTGCCGGCGCGGGTGATACCCCTCGTATGCGATTGCGGCCCAGAAGGGCGCCGCCGGGTCCACGAACACTGAGCTACCTGCCAAGGAGATCACCCATGTCCGTCGACTTCTCGGTGCGCGACCTCGGTCTCGCTACCGCCGGCCGCCACCAGATCCGCCTCGCCGAGCACGAGATGCCCGGCCTGATGTCGTTGCGTGCCGAGTACGGCGAGAGCAAGCCGCTCACCGGCGCCCGCATCGCCGGCTCGCTGCACATGACCGTGCAGACCGCCGTGCTCATCGAGACCCTCGTGGCGCTCGGCGCCGAGGTGCGGTGGGCGTCGTGCAACATCTACTCCACCCAGGACGAGGCCGCCGCCGCCGTCGTCGTCGGCCCGCACGGCACGCCCGAGGACATCCGCGGCGTCCCGGTGTTCGCCTGGAAGGGCGAGACGCTCGAGGAGTACTGGGACTGCACCGAGCAGATCCTCACCTGGCCCGGCGGCGCCGGCGCCAACATGATCCTCGACGACGGCGGTGACGCCACCATGCTCGTGCACAAGGGCAAGGAGTGGGAGGTCGCCGGCCAGGTGCCCCCCACCACCTCGGATGACACCGAGGAGTTCGGTGTCTTCAAGGCGCTCGTGCGCCGCACCCTCGCGCAGGACCCGCAGAAGTGGACGAAGGTCGCCGCCGAGATCAAGGGCGTCACCGAGGAGACCACCACCGGCGTGCACCGCCTCTACCAGCTGGCCGAGGCCGGCGGGCTGCTGTTCCCGGCGATCAACGTCAACGACTCGGTCACCAAGAGCAAGTTCGACAACAAGTACGGCTGCCGGCACAGCCTCATCGACGGCCTCAACCGCGCCACCGACGTGCTCATCGGCGGCAAGGTCGCGGTCGTCGCCGGTTACGGCGACGTCGGCAAGGGCTGCGCGGAGTCGCTGCGTGGCCAGGGCGCGCGCGTCATCGTCACCGAGATCGACCCGATCTGCGCGCTGCAGGCCGCGATGGACGGCTACCAGGTCGCGAAGCTGGAGAGCGTCATCGAGCAGGCCGACATCGTGGTCACCTCCACCGGCTGCTTCGACGTCGTCACCGCCGCACACATGCAGCAGATGAAGGACAAGGCGATCCTCGCCAACATCGGCCACTTCGACAACGAGATCGACATGGCCGGCCTGGCCAAGGTCCCCGGCATCACCAAGACCGAGATCAAGCCGCAGGTGCACGAGTGGACCTTCGCCGACGGCGACTCGATCATCGTGCTCTCCGAGGGCCGGCTGATGAACCTCGGCAACGCCACCGGCCACCCGAGCTTCGTGATGTCGAACTCGTTCTCCAACCAGACGATCGCGCAGATCGAGCTGTTCACGAAGACCGAGGAGTACGTCGACGACGACGGTGCACCGAAGGTGGAGACGCTGCCGAAGCACCTCGACGAGAAGGTCGCCGAGCTGCACCT
>JBOFLR010000435.1:0-4478 GCA_051657965.1 Dermatophilaceae bacterium | reverse complement strand
CATCGAGGAAAGGAACATCATGAAGATCGCCGTCATCGGCTCCGCCATGGTCGGACAGGTCGTCGCCGCCAAGCTCGTAGAGCTCGGTCACGACGTGGTCATCGGCACGCGCGACCCCGAGAACATCTCCGAGACCAAGGGGATGGGCGGCACGCTCGGTGACTGGTTGACCGCGAACCCCGAGGGCCGGGTCGCCAGCAACGCCGAGGCGGCGGCTCACGGGGACATCGTCGTCAACGCCACCAACGGCGCAGCGTCGATCGACGCACTGACCCTCGCCGGTGCCGAGAACCTCGCCGGGAAGATCCTCGTCGACATCGCCAACCCGCTCGACTTCTCGAAGGGGATGCCGCCGACACTCTTCATCAGCAACGACGACTCGCTCGGCGAGCTCATCCAGCGCACGTTCCCCGAGACCAAGGTGGTCAAGACGCTCAACACGATGAACGCCTACCTCATGGTCGATCCGAGCCTCGCGGGCGGCGGCGACCACACCGTCTTCCTCAGCGGGGACGACGACGACGCCAAGAGCACGGTCGCCGACCTGCTGCGCAGCTTCGGTTGGACCGACATCTTCGACCTCGGCGACATCACGACGGCGCGCGGCACCGAGTCGCTCCTCCCGGTCTGGATCCGGATGTTCGGGAAACTGGGCGAGATCCCGTTCCAGTTCAAGATCGTCCGCGACGCCGACGTGCAGCTCGCGCCGCACGCGCCGTCCGCCTGAGGTAGCAGGAGTGGCCCATGGCTCGTCCGCTCAGTGACGAGGTGCGCCGGCGCATCGTCGACGCGGCCGGTTCGTCGTTCTACGAGAACGGTTACGCCGCCATGGGAGTCGACGCCCTGGCGAGCACCGCCGGGGTGTCGAAGATGACGCTGTACCGCTACTTCCCGTCCAAGGAGGAGCTCATCTGCGCGGTGCTCGACCGGGCCGACGAGTGGAGCGCAGAACAGTACGAGCGTCTGATGGCAGACCACGACGACCCGGCCGACCGGCTCGCGGCGGTGTTCGACTGGATCGCCGAGCGCGCCGGCGAGCCGGATTGTCGTGGCTGCATGTTCCAGAACGGCGCGGCCGAGTTCCCCGAGATCGCGGATGCCGTGCACGACACCTCGATCCGGCACAAGCGCTCGGTGCGCGAGTGCTACCTGCGAGAGGCGCGCGCCATGCGGGTGCGGGCTCCTGACGAGCTGGCCGACCAGCTGCTGCTGCTCACCGACGGGGCCTGGGCCGCCGCGCGGATGTGGGGCCCCGACAACCCGGCCCGCTCGGTCGCCTCGGCCGCGCGGCTGCTGATCGAGGCGCACCGTCAGCGCTGAGGGCGGCGCCGGGCCGGCCATGGCCACCGCGTCGGCCCGGCTCGTCGGCCGGCTCAGTTGCGACTCGGCGTCGCGAGGTCGTCGACCAGCCTGCGACCCGCGCCGGTCAAGCCGTAACGGTGAAAGCGACCGCTGCGCCGCGTGTCGACCACGCCGCCCGCACGAAGCCGGACGAGCTGCTGGCGGACCGCGCCAGGGCTGATGCCGAGCCGGTCGCCGAGCTGCTCCGCCGAATGCTCGACCACCAGGGCTCGCAGGATCGCGGCGCGGGTCGGGCCGACCAGAGCACTCAGAATGTCACCCGCCGGCACCGGATGACGCTGCGCGAGCACGGCACCCAGACCGCGCGCCGGGTAGTAGAGGACCAACGGGTGCTCAGGTGTTCGGCGCCGCAGCGAGACCCGGGCGGGCACGAAGGCCGACGGGACGCAGACGACACCGTGCACCAACGAGTGATCCGGATAGGACGAGCGGCAGTCGCGCACGGCCAGAAGCGGCCCGTCGCCGCCGTCCTGGACGCTGACCGTCGGATGCAGTCCGGTGAGCGCACGTCGAAGGCCGTGGCGAGCAACCAGGTCGGCTCGATGGCTCACGTCGGCGAGAAGCACTCGCCGTAGTATCGGCCAGGCCGCGGCAAGGTGCTCGGCCCAATAGCTCTTCAACTCAGTCACGACGTGATCCAGCAACGTGGCGACCTCACCGCCTTCGGTCAGCTCCCGGATAGGACCGGGTGGGCCGTCCGGCCAGGCCACCGCGAGGTCGCGGTGAACGATGGCCCCGGGCGTCTCGCGGAGCCGGCTGAGGGCGTGGTCGATGTCCGCGGGCTCCGCGGACTCGGGCGGTAGCCCCTCGAGGAAGTCCGGCGAGTAGCCGGGCGACGACACCAGCGCCCCGAGGAGAGCGGGCAGGTGAGGCGAGAGGCGCGTGAACCACGAGGCGAGCGGATAGCTGGCGGCAGGCGTCTCACCGGCCCGCAGGCAACAGTGGTGGACCATCTCGGACAGGGCCGACACCGCGAACCGCACCTCGCCGAGCGAGCTCGAGGGCAACGGCGCGCGGTACACGGCCCACCTCCCAGGTGACAGCGATCGCTGTCGGTGTCGCGGAGTGCATGACGTTACTCCACCGTCGGCGGTATGACTCGCCCCTTCCGTTGGCTGCTCGCCGGCATCGCTGTGAACAGCGCCGGCGACTTCATCCCCGTCTTCCTCGTGCTCTACCTCGTCGATGACGCGGGCCTGAGCGTGACCCAGGCCGGCGCCCTGCTGACCGTGCGAGCCGTGGCTGCCGCCATCGGACCATGGATCGGTGGGCAGCTGTCCGACCGCTACGACCCTCGACTGGTGGCCTCGTGCGCATTCGCGGCCTCAGCCGCCGGCATCTCGGGTCTGCTCGTCACCGATGGCCTCGTGAGCGCGGCGTCGGCTCTCGTGCTGCAAGGCGTGGCGTCGACGACCTCCAAGCCTGCCGTGGCCTCGCTCGTGGCAGCGTTGCTGCCGGCCGAGCTCTGGGCTCGTGGCTACACGTTGACCCATTGGGCCTACAACCTCGGCTCAGCAGGAGGGACTGCGGCAGCCGGTGTCGTCGCCGGTGCAGGACTGGGCCCGATCCTGGCCGCCGACGCCGCGACATCTGCCGTGTTCGCGGTGGTCCTGCTGCTGACCGTGCCGGCGGTCCACCACTCACAGCCACGTGCCAGCCGCCCGAGGTCTCACCGGCCGGAGCGGCCGAGTGGGCTGGAGTGGTCGATCGCGTGGTGGGCGCTGGTGCAGCGACTCGCGTATGTCCAGACGTCGGTCGTGTTGCCACTCGCGATCGCGGCGGCTGATCTGCCGGTGAGCACGGTCGCCTGGGTCTGGACCCTGAACACCGTACTTGTCGCTGCGATCACTCCGTTGACCGGTCGCCTCAGCACCTCGGTGAGGCCGATGCGACGCCTGGCGCTCGGCTGCCTGGTCATCGGTGCCGGCCTCGGGTCGACGGCGCTGGCAAACTCCCTCGCTGCCTACCTGGCCACGACCGCGGTGTGGACCGGCGGCGAGATCATCGTCTCCGGAGCCGCCCTGGCGGCGATGGCCGCTCACGCTCCTGCACGTCGGCTCGGCCGCGCGCAGGGCCTCTTGCTGACTGCCGACCAAGGAGTAGGAAAGGCGGCCGGCACGGCGGGCGGAACCGCCCTCGCGGCGGCCGCCGGGCCGGCGTCGGTGTGGCTCGCGTGTCTCGCCCTCGACATCGCCGCGGGTGCCGGCTGGTACCACCTCGACCGCCGCTGCCGAGCCCGTGGCTCACGCCAGGTCGAACGGGAGTCGCGCCCCGAGCCCTCGCCGGCGGATGCGGGCGGCGAGCCACGAAGTCGGGCCGACCGCGCAGCTGGCGATCACAGCACATCGTGACGCGGGAACACCCGACATCCCCCGCGTGTGTCCGGCGCCCGCGCCACCCCCGGGTTCCCGATGTGGCGGTTGCGGCACGGGGCCGGACCAACCGTGCGGCCTCCACGTGGGATGCCGTCCGGTCAAGTGTGAGCGACCCCCGCCGGATACCGACCGGCATCGCGGCAGCCGTGTCACAACCGTGACCCGCGACGGGTCAGCTCGCGGGCTGCTGCTCCGCGAGCCGGGCGCGCACGTCATCCATATCGAGGTCCTTGATCCCGGCGATCACCTGCTCGAGCGCCGCCGGTGGCAGCGCGCCGGCCTGGCGGAACACGAGGATGCCGTCGCGGAACCCCATGATCGTGGGAATCGAGGTGATCTGCGCGGCCCCCGCGAGCGCCTGCTCGGCCTCGGTGTCGACCTTGCCGAAGACGACGTCGGAGTGTGTCTCACTCGCCGTGGCGTAGGTCGGAGCGAACTGCAGGCACGGGCCGCACCACGACGCCCACCAGTCGACGAGGACGATCCCGCCCTCGCTGACGGTCGTCTCGAAGGTGTCGGTGGTGAGGTCGACGGTGGCCACGGTGGTGCTCCTCGAATCGGGGGTGCGGCCGATACCGGCCGCGGTCGGGTGGTTCACGCGATGCGCGACGCGGGTACAACGCGGGCAGTCCCGGGCATCATCCCGTACGGACACGCACCACCCGGCCGCCGTCGCGGTGCTACGTTAATTCTGCGAACCGTTCTCAGTTACGAAGGAATCTCCATGACAAAGAAGGACCT
>JBOFLR010000434.1:0-3700 GCA_051657965.1 Dermatophilaceae bacterium | reverse complement strand
GCGGTCGCACCGGGGCCGAGCGCCTCGGGGTCGGTGACGACGATCGTGGTGGTGTCGTCCACCGTCGCCCGTTCGAGCGCCCCGATCGACCGGGTGACATCGACCTCGACGCCTCGGGAGCGCAGTACCTCCGCGAGCGCCCGGCCCCCCTGAGGCCCCACGCCGCCCGGGTCGAGGAACTGCTGCGGCCGGGCCGCCCCGACCGCGAGCACACCGAGCAGCACCAGTCCGAGACCGACGACCACCGCGGCGACGACCGCTCGTCGTGACGGCAGCCGGCTGAGTCGACGAGGTGGCGTGGCGGTCGTGCCGGATGACGAACCGCCGGATGACGAACCGCCGGATGACGATGCGCCGGATGACGAGGACGCGCCGGGCGGAGGGCCGGCCGGGAACCCGGGGCCGCCTGGTGACCCGGGGCCGCCTGGTGACCCGGGGCCGGCTGGTGGCCCGGCGCCGGCCGACGGCGGTGCGGCGGTCGTCATCCGGTCACCGCCGTCGTTGCTGGGAGGTCGGGGAGCACCGGGGTGGTGCGGGCGATCTCGCCGTCGAGGGCGAGCACGTTCTCGGCCTGGGAGCGAGTGGCCGGGCGGCGGCCGTAGCGCACCGCGTCGAACACGTCGGCGGCGCCGGCCAGGCCGCCCGCGTGGGCCGGGAAGACAGGGGCGAGCGCCACGGCCACCTCGTGCGCGGTGCGTCCCGGGAGGTCGTCGAGCACCGCCCGTTCGACCGTGGCGCGGGCGATCGCCCGGTATCCCTCGACCACCGCGGTGTCGGCGTCACCGGCGGCGAGTGCCCGGCGGGCGTCGTCCCGGTGCTCGGCGGCCGAGCGCACCGGGCCGTCGAGCACTCCGGGAGGGGCCGCGCCCGTCATCCGGCGGTCACGGCGTAGGGTCCGGGCCACCACGAGCGCGACCACGGCGAGCACCAGCACGATCACCACCACGACGGTCCACGCGGGCAGCCCGGGACCGCCCATCGTGCCGGTCAGCAGCTCGAGGACCCAGTCGAGGATGCGGTCGAGGAGGCCGGGCTGCTCCTGGTAGACGCCCTTGCGCAGCTCCTCCTCGAGCCATTCCCTGGCCTCGGGCGAGGTGGGGTCGAGCGGTGGGTCGGCGCGCACGGGTCAGGCGGGGCGAGCCGCGCTCGGCCACGGTGCCGGGGCGCCGTGCTGCGCGGCGTGGACGAGCTGGACGTCGAGACCCTCGCGCCGGATCCGCTGGTCGACGGCCATGAGCGCGTCGACCCCGGCCGTGAACGGCGTGGTGATGACGCCGGCGATGAGGCTGGACACCCCGGTGATCACCGCGTTGACGATGAAGAAGTACTCGCCGGCACCGGCGCCGAAGCCGGCGGCCAGACCGATCACGGTGAGCGGGACGGTGACGATCTGGGCGGCGATGGACGCGAGGATGACGGTGAGCAGCCGGATGCCGAAGATCCGCCAGAACTGCGACCCGGTGGTGAGCTGCCACGACCGCGCGAACGCCCCGAACGGGCTCCGGTTCTCGAGCACGACCACCGCGGTGACGAAGGCCAACCGCGTCCACAGCCACAGCATCGCGACGAGGGCGGCGATCACGCCGAGCACGACGAGGAGGATCGTCGCCGGCCCGGGGTCGCCGACGGCCACCAGCACGGCGACAGGAACGCCGATCAGCACACCGACCACGACGAGGTAGGTGACGATGGAGAGCACGACGGTGCCGAGCACAGAGAGCAGCCGGCGCCGGGTGCCGTCCCAGGTCTCACCCACGCCGACCTTGCGCCCGAGCACCGCCTGCCCGATCACGTAGGCGAGGAACGCGGTGAGCGCGATGGTGGACACGCTCGACGCCAGGGCGGGGATGTACGGGCTGAGCGCGCCGTAGAGGCCGGCGCCGGCATCCTCCTCGAAGGTCGAGCTGGTGACGTCGACCGTCTCGAAGCTGGCCACCCAGGCGCCGAGGGCCGTCGCGGGCACGATGCAGACGGTCGAGACCAGGAGCGAGAGCCCCATGGTGGCGGCGACGTTGCCGCGGATCGCCTTGATGACGCCGCCCCAGATGTCGCCGAGGGCGAGCGGGCGCAACGGCACGATGCCGGGGCGGAACTCGTATCCGCCGACCGCCACCGGCGGTGGCGCGGGGTATCCCGGGCGCGGGGTCGGCGGCCCGAGCGGTGGCGCCGGATAGCCGGACGCCGGAGGGGCCGGTCCGGTCGGTGCTGCGGACCCGGAAGCCGGACTCCAGGAGCTGGGCACGGGCGGCACGCCGGCGGGAGGAGGGCTCGGCGAGGCCGCGGGCGGAGGAGGCGGGGAGCCGGGGGCGACCCACGGGCGCGGGGCGGCATCCCCGTCGTTCGACATGCGCGTCAGCCTAACGGAGCGCCTGACGGCCCACGCGGAGTTGCCCCTCGACCTGGCTGGGCCGAGCTGGGCGGGCGCCGAGCGCGCGATGCCGCGCCACGATGCCCGGCTCGTCGCGCATCAGGGCCAGGCCGCGCCGCAGCAGCACCCGGGGTGTCTTGCGGCGCTCGCGGAGATCGCGGGCGAGCCGCCGCACGAACGTCACCGCCGGCCGGTGGTGCACGCACCAGGCGCTGTGCAGGACACCGCACTCCTGCAGGGCCGCCACCACGTCAGCGGCGAAGATGCCCTCGGCGAGAACCAGGTCGGATGCCGTCGCGCGTACCTCCCGCTGCCCGACCGCGCGGCTCGCGGCGATGTCGTAGACCGGGGTCCGCGTGCGGCCGGTGTCGACCAGCTCGCACAGGCTCGCTACGGCGGCCCGCGCGTCCCAGCTGGCCGGGTGGTCCCAGTCGACGATGTCCAGGTCGGCACGGCGCGGCATCCCCGGGTCGTCGCCGTCGCGGTAGAAGTCGTCGAGCCGCACGACCGGCCAGCCGTACCTGCGGTGCAGGCGCTCCGCGAGACGCGATTTGCCGGCCCCGCTCGGCCCGGCCAGGATGACGACCCGCTCCCGGCCGGATGCCGCGCTGGTCTCGTGGGCGCGGGTCTGGTGGGCGCGGGTCTGGTGGGTGCGGGTCTCGTGGGCGCGGGTCTGACGGGTGCGGGTCTCGTGCGTGGAGCTCCCGTTCGACGTGCGCTCGGCCACGGGCAGTCAGTGTAGAAGCGGAGCCAGGCGGATTCAGGAGGTGACTCGACGGTGTGCCGACTCCAGCGCCGCGGTGACGTCGACGCTGGAGCGTTTCGCGCAGGCGCAGGCGCAGGCGCAGGCGCTCCGGCGCGGCGGCGATGACTGAGATGCCGCACGGCACGACATCGCTCAGAACGGTGGTCGCTGGTCGACGGGAACCCGCCCGGTAGGCACCAGGTCGGACTCGCTCTGCGAGCTCCCGCCGCTCTCGAGTCTGCGTGTGGGTGCCACGCTCGAGATCGACGTGTCGAACTTCTGAGGCGGCCGGTTCTGCCGGGGGTAGCGGGCCGACTCGGTCGTGGTCGGTGGTTGGATGACGCGGTGGGCCGGGTGGGTGCGGCGCATCCTGCCGGTGGAGCCGGTCCAGGTGATGTCGCCGTCGTCGTGGAGGGTGTACCGCCACCGGCCGAGCTGCTTCATCCGGTGGTGTCGCCGGCACAGGGTGGCCAGTCCGCGTGGGGAGGTGGGGCCGTCGGGCCAGGGGCGCGTGTGGTCGAGGTCGGCACGGCTGGCGCGGCGGTTGCAGCCCCACATCCGGCAGGTTCCGTCCCTCGTCTGCACGA
>JBOFLR010000433.1:0-5297 GCA_051657965.1 Dermatophilaceae bacterium | reverse complement strand
ACGGTGACCCAGCGCAGGTCGCCCATCGCGACGTCGTCGACGACGGCGAAGCCGAGCACGTCGCGGTAGAAGCCGAGGGCGGCCTCGTGGTCGTCGACGGAGACGAAGCAGTTGGCGACGGTGATCGAGGCGGTCGGGGAGGTCGTGGCGGTGGTGGTGTCCATGGCGGCAACGCTAGGGCGTCGCGTCATCCGGCCGCTTCTCCGTTCCTGACCGGATGACGCGCGCCCCCGCGCTGCCGTCGGCCGGCCAGCTGCAGCACAGCCGATCGCGAGCTATCAGGACGCTCCCGCTCCACGACCGCTGCCAGGTGCCGGGCCGCGCACGACTCGCGCCCTTACGGCAGGAGCGTCAGGGCCTCGACGTGGCGCGGTCGGACCGCTCGGAAGTGACGATGGTCGAGGGTGGCCACCTCGGTGAGGTGAAGCCGCTCCGTAACGGCGATGACGGCCGAGTCGGTCGTGCCGAGCGGGAAGTCGCCGTAGGTCTCGACCAGATCGGCCATGCGGTCGTAGTCGGCGCCGGTGAGGTCGACGATCGAGATGATGCCCTCGACGATCGAGCGCAGGAACGCGGCCTCGATGCGGGCTCCGCCGGTCCTACCGAGCAGATAGCCGACCTCGGCGACAACCGGTGCCGGTACCAGGACCTGGCGTCGGGCGAGGTGAAGACCAGTGAACAGGTCGGTACAGGCTCGGTTGTGGACGTCGTCACGGTCAGCGGCGGCGACCAGTGGGCCGGTATCGCAGACGATCACTCAGGAACGCCCGAAACCTTCGGCGAGCAGATCGTCGTGGTTGCTGCCGAGGTCGGAGCGGCCGCTGGCGAACGAACCGAACCACGACGGTGGCCAGGAGGTCCCGGGCCGCTGCTCGTGCTGACGGCGGACCGCAGCGAGCATGGCGGGAACCTGCTCCTCGGGGAGATCCTCGACGAGGCGCTTCAGCTCGTCACGCTCAGCGCTCATGGCGCCGAGCGTAGCCCAGCCCCTCGGCGCTTCGCCGTTCCTGACCGGATGACGCGCGGCTCCCGACCGGATGGCGCGACTGACGGGAGCTCGCCGAGGGCGCGGTTGTCGGCACGTGACGGGTGTGTTCCACGTCCGCCGCCGACAACCGCGCCATGGGCGACGCGATGGCTGCGGGTTCGCCGACGAGCGCGTTCGACACCTTCGGCAATACTCCTAGCTATACTTTCGATATGGCCAAGGTGATGGTGTCCCTGGCCGACGAGCTGCTCGCCGAGATCGACGCCGAGGCCAAGCGGCGGTCCACGAGTCGAAGCGCGCTGCTCGCCACGGCAGCACGCCGCGAGCTCGCGCGACGGGACAACGACGTCGTGACCGCCGCGGTCGAACGCTCCGAGCAGCGTTTCCGCAGCTCTGGTGCCTTCAAGGCCGCGGACCTGGTCCGCGACACCCGAGACTCGCGACGGTGACGCAGCTGCTGATCGACACCTCGGTCATCGTCAAGTGGTTCCACAGCGACGGCGAGAGCGAGGTGTCGGCCGCCCGCGCCCTGCGCAGGGCACACCTCGCGGGCGACGTGGACGCGCACATGCTCGACCTCGCGGCCTACGAGGTCGGCAAGGTCCTCGTGCGTGCGCTGTGCTGGGAACCGTCCGAGGCCGCGGACCAGCTCGACGACCTGCACACCATCCTCGGCCCGCCCCTGGTCATGACCACCGACTGGCTGCGGCACGCGGCGGGGCTGGCGCACCGACACGGGCTCACCTTCTACGACGCCAGCTGGGCGGCCACGGCGGAGCAGCTGGACGTGTCCCTGGTCAGCGCCGATCGGCGGCTGCTGGCGACAGGACTCGCCGAGTCGCCCACCGATGCCGTCGCCCGCCTCAGGCTGCGCAGTGAACCCTGACCGGCCAGCCCCGGTGCGCCAGAGCACTGGCGACGGTGATCGAGGCGGTCCGGCGTCGGCTAGGCCCACTCGCCCTGGTCGGCGTCATCATCGAGGCCGACGAGCGAGAGCTTCGCGGACGGGAGAGCTGGCGTCGATCCACGTGGCCAGGTCAGGCGAGATGTAGCCGGTCAACGTGAGCAGCTGGTCGTAGCGTCTGGGCAGGTCGGTGTTCCAGATGCGGTGGTGGTGTCCGATACGGTTGCGCAACTGCCGGAGGTCGCTGACCGGATCGTGCACCAACGCCTGATCGCGGCTCGGAGCGTGCGGGAACCCGCCAGCGATGTCTGGCCACCAGGCCAGCTGGTGCCGCGAGACCATCTGGTGCCAGAAGCCGAACGACACCTCGGAGATCATTTGGCCGGCGTCCAACGGCTTCCTGTTCCGACGCACCCGGCGTTCTGCCTCGGCGACGTCGACGTACGGGCGGCGATGGTCCTTGCCGCCGGCTCGGTCCCGTCCGAACTCGAAGTGCTCGTCGAAGATCCAGTGACCGTCCCGCCCGAGCCGTTGGTGGCGTCGGGTGAGTTGTGCGTCGATGGTGTTCCGCAGGGCGACCTCCAGGTGAGCCAACGCCACCTGGAGCGCTCCGGAGATCTCCGCGTTCCATTGGTAGAGCGCCTCCGCCCGGCTGTGGTCACCATCGGCGGCGCGGAGGTAGTGCCGCAGCCGCGCCGGTGCGAAGTGGGTGTGCAGCAGCTCCCATGAGCTTGTCCGGTCGTTCATCGTCGCCTACTCTGGTCTGGAACACCCCGGAACCGTCCCTGCAGGCCGCAAGGCCAGATCACACGGCCGGGGTTTTGCTTTGGCCGCTTCTCAAGTGACAGCGAGCGAGCTGATCACTCCCCCTGACAGGTGCCGGTGTCGAGCGAGACGACCTCGGCGATCGGCCCTACTGAGTGCCTGGTCGATGACCCTGTGCGCGAAGGTATCGGCTGCAGAAAGATGAGCAGCGCGCCACGAACATGCGGGCGTCGCGTCATCCGGGCGCTTCGGTCGTTCCCGATCGGATGACGCGGGGCGGGCCGGTGCGCACTCGTACCGCCCGCGACGGGCGGGTCGCCTGCTTCGCGACACACGGCGGGATGCCGCTCATCGCCTCGTGCGAGGCGCCGCGGTAGTCGCTCGGCCTCATCCCCATCAGCTCGGTGAAGCGGGAGCTGAACGAGCCGAGCGAGGTACAGCCCACGGCCATGCAGACGTCGGTGACCGACAGGTCCGTGTTGCGGAGCAAGGCGGCAGCCCGCTCGACCCGGCGGGTCATCAGGTGCTGGTAGGGCGTCTCGCCGTACGCCTCGCGGAACGTGCGATGGAAGTGGCCCGGCGACATCAGCGCCTCGGCCGCGAGTGCGGGCACGTCGAGCGGCTCGGCGTAGTCGCGGTCCATCCGGTCGCGGGCCCGCCGCATCCGCACGATGTCGTCCCGGTGCACCTGACCATGCTCACACGACCCACCGACGGTCAGGTATCCCTGGACCGCCGCGTCCGGCACCTCGGGCCTTGACAACACCGGCCGCCTTCCCCCCGACGAGGCGAGCACGCGGCATCCGAGCGAGTGCCGGCGCGCACGACGGGTGTGGGTCAGGGGCGGCGCAGCACTCTCGCGACACCGGCGGCGACGGCGGTGGCGAGCACCCAGCCCGCGGCGAGCAGGGCGATGGAGACGCCTTGCGAGGCGCCGACCAGCCGCCAGCTCCCGTCCTGGCCGAGATCGACCACGGGCAGCACGGTGTCGGCCGCCACCAGCCACGGGTTCCACACCGGCGCCCGCGCCGGGTCGACCGGGTCGAGCTCGTTGGCCGAGAACCACATCCCGCCGAGTGCCCAGAGCCCGGCGAGCCAGAACAGCGCGCGGCCCGGCCGGTAGCCGTAGCCCACCGTGGCCTGCTGCAGCAGCCCCCACACGCGTGCGGCGCCGCCGGCGGCGCGGTAGCGCTCGCGCTGTCGGGCGATGAGGACGACCTCGGCCCGCTCCTCCTGCCCACCGGTCCGGTACACGCCGGCGAGCTGCTCGAACGCCTGCGGGGCGTACCGGATGCTGGTGCCGACCATCCTGCGCAACCGCTCCCGGGCACCGACCGGCGTGGCGTCGTCGAGCGAGTCGTAGACGAAGCCGGCGATCGAGACCTGGCCCGGCGTGCGGGGCTCCCACAGCGTGGCGGAGTCGGTGAGGCGCCCGACCCGCGCCGCGTCGAGCAGCACCCTCCCCTCGGGTGGCGCGGCGAGTCGCGCGTCGAGCTCGGAGGTGGCGAGCCCGTAGGCGTTGAGCGCATAGCGCGCTCCTGGGCCTCCGAGTACGGCGCCGTCGAGGAGCACCGACTTGCCGATGTCGCTGCGCCGCAGCCGGATTCCACCGGTTGCCGTGGCGTGGCGGAACAGGAGGTCCTTGCCGACGCTCGCCGCGCGGACGTCGAGAGAGGGCCGCACCTGCACCGGCGACGACGCATCGGCATCCGGTGGCTGAGTCACGCCCGGCCGGTGCCGCGGCCGGCGAAGGGTGGCGCGGGAGAAGTCGGCCGTCATCCCGATCTCGGCGTTCTGCAGGCGCACGGTGCCGTCGCACTCGATACCGCGGGCGATGAGATCGCCGCCGACGCGCAACCGGTCGGCGTAGAGCGCGTCGCGGTCGGGCGCCACCAGCCGGATGCCGGGCAGGTCCACCGTGCCCGCGACCCGGGCGGCCACCAGCCGGAGCGCACCGCGGCAGGTGAGCGGCGAGTGGCCGGCGCTCCACGCCTCGAGGACGCCGCCGATGTCGAGGTTGTCGCCCAGCAGCGCGATGCCCGGGTCGGCGCCGGGGTACGGGCCGCTGAGGTGGGCGCCGGAGAGCCGGAGCGTCCCGCCGACCACGGCTCCGGGGAGGCGGACCGTGCCGACGCACCGAGCCCCGTCGGCGAGCTCGAGGTTGCCCTCGACGCGGATCCGGTCGGCCACCAGCGCGGCGCCCGGGTCGACGCCGCCCTCGGGGAGCGACGGCGGGCGGCTCTCGTTGGCGCCTCGCTCCGGAAGCGGGAGGATGGTCGAACGATGCAGGAGCGCACCGCCGAGCAGCAGGTCGCCGCCGATCCGGGCCCCGGCCATCCGCACCCGCTGGCGGGCGGTGAACGTGGCACCGAGCACGCTGTGATGCCGACCGGCGAGCACGCTGCCCTCGACGGCCACACCGGTGAGGTCGAGCGCGTCCTCGCCAGGTGACTGCAGCACCGCCCCGGACAGGTCGACGTTGCCGGTGACCCGCGCCCCGGGGAGCCGCAGCTCCCCGTCGCTGACCAGCCTCCGCGCGTAGAGGGTCCCGCCCACGACGAGCCGGTCGGCGATGAGCGACCTCCCGTCGGCGCCCTGCAGCCTCGCGGCGGACAGCCGCAGCGAGGCACCGATCTGGGC
>JBOFLR010000432.1:0-12327 GCA_051657965.1 Dermatophilaceae bacterium | reverse complement strand
ACCGCTGCCGCCGATGGCGCGCCAGGAGCCGTGAGCGCGCCCACGAGGAGCACGACCGACACCAGGAGCGCAGCGTTCCGGACGTACTGCCGTGCACCGACGGACATCGCACGATCCCCTCACCTCGTCGTCCCCGTGCCTCGTCGCAGGAGACGAGTTTCGACCGTAGGGCGAGTCCGCGGCCACGGTCAACCCGGCCGGGACCACCGGACCACGCTTGTCCGCACGTCTCGCGTCTCCTGCTCGCCCGTCGGGAAGCACGGGGCCGCTGCGCCGGTTGGGCACGATCCGGCATCAGCCGACAGCGAACACCGGTCGACCCCGGTCGGGAGCAGCGCCTACCGCCGAGCTACTCCTCCGAGAGGCGGTGTCCGCACGGCCGGCTACTGGAAGACGAGGCCGGTGAAGCCGCGGCCGATCACGTTGGGTCCGACGATGTCATCACCACAGCCGTCACCGACGTTGCGGTCGTAGTGGCCGAGCACCCTCCCACCGGGAGTGACTCCGAGGATCGGCCGGCCGGTGCTGGAGCCACAGCTGCCGGCCACGACCTGGGTGAAGCGGCTCCAGCCGGTGGACCGCAGCTCGTCACGCCGAACCGCCCGGTCGGACCGCCGAATGGTGTACTCGACGAGCGACCCACTGGTGGTATTGCCGATGAATCGGTCCACGCCGTCGTCGTCCCGAGGGGCTGGCGCGAGGGAGATGACACTCTGCCATCCAGAGGTCGCCACAGCGCCGGTACGACGGACGGTGCCCGCGGTGTTCGACACCGAGTAGCGGAGCAGCCCACCGGTGTCGTTGAGCGCATACACCCGACGGCCGCTCGTCGTGAGGTGCCGTACGCCCTGCCAACCGCCGGTGGAGATGCGCTTGACGGCGAGTTCCGAACCCGCAACCGTCGCCGGATAGCGCACCTGCCACAAGGAGTCGTCGACCACGGCAAGGAAGTAGGCGTCGACACCACCGTTCGGGCTCGTCTCTTGCCCGGTGCTCGTCATCGCCCGAGGAACCCGGCGCTGGCCGCCGAACAGGATCGTCGTGCCGAGGCGAGTCTGTTGCAGCCGGCCCTCGAACAGCTCCCAGCCGGCGACCTCCCCGCTCGGCGCGTTCCCGAAATGAGCACTGCAGTCACGAGGAATGACGGATGCCGCCGCGGCGGCATCCCTCCCGGTCCCGAGCAGGACAGGTCGTGCCTGCGCGGGGGCGGCGGCGAGAGCGAGGGTCGCGACCGCGACGGCGAGGACGGCGGCACGGCGACGCCACCTGGTGGCGGACAGGGGATTCGTGATCATGATGGAGACTTTCCGATCGGTCGAGCACGACACTGACGCCAGAGAGGAGCGCTATCAGGCTCGCCTGATACGGCCCGTCTCGTTCGCCGGCGCTGTCCGCGACCGCCGCCGGAGCCGGCCAGCCGCGCGTCAGCCGACAGCGAACACCCGTCGACGGGACTCGGAGCGGACGCCTACCGTCGACCCATGGGCACCGTCCATCGCCTCGACGACCACCGCCGTACGTCACCGCCGATGCTCACATCGGGGCCGGCGGAGGGCCCCGGCCGCGCCGATCGGCCGGCTCCGACCCCTCCACCGTGCCCGAGGACAGCCGGCCCCGGCACCCGGCCGGCATCCGCGCCCGAGCCGCTCTGGCGCGAGACGGTCGGTCGCGCGTTGCGCGTCGAGCGCACGGCCCGAGGTGAGCGCATCGCCGACGTCGCCCGGCGCGCAGGGGTCTCGCCGCAGTACCTGTCCGAGGTCGAACGAGGGCGCAAGGACGCCTCCTCCGAGGTGTTCTCGGCGCTCGCCGGCGCCCTCGACCTCACGGTCGCCGACGTCGCCCGGCGCGCGCTGGTGACGCGCACGTCATCCGGCAGCCGCCCCGAGGCTCGCCTGCTCGCTGCCTGACCGCGACGCCATCACCGAGTCGACCACGCCGTACTCGACCGCGGCCGGTGCCGGGAGCACCAGGTCGCGCTCGGTGTCGGAGCGCACCTGGGCGGGTGTACGGCCGGTGTGCAGCGCCAGCAGCTCCTCCTGCATGGTGCGCACTCGCTGCACCTCATCGGCCTCGAGGATGAGGTCGGGCACCGTGCCCCGTCCCTCCGCCGCCGGCGCGTGGATGACGACGCGCCCGTGCGGGAGGATCGTGCGGTATCCCTTGGCTCCTCCGGCGAGCAGTACCGCCGCGGTCGCGGCGGCCTGCCCGACGCAGGTGGTCTCCACGCGCGGGCGCACGTACTGCATCGCGTCGTAGATGGCGAGCGTGGCCGGGATCGAGCCGCCAGGACTGTTGAGGTACACCGCGATCGGCGCGTCCGGCCGGTCGTTCTCGAGGTGCAGCAGCTGGGCGATCACCGCGTTCGCCACGCCGTCGTCGATGCCGGTGCCGAGGTAGACGATCCGGTCGGCGAGCAGGCGGCTGTAGATGTCGACCGTGCGCTCGCCGAGCGGGGTTCGCGTGGTCACGTACGGGATGGGGTACGAGCTCACGGCCGCACCCCCAGGCCCGCGGCCTGCCGCCGGCGCGGCACCACGTCGTCCGCCGTCTCGACCACGGCGTCGACGAACCCGTACTCGAGCGCCTCGGCCGCGGTGAACCAGCGGTCGCGCCGCGAGTCCTCCTCGACCCGCTCGACGGGCTGGCCGGTGTCCTGGGCGATGCAGCCGAGCACGATGTCGCGGGTCTGCCGGAGGTCGTCGGCCTGGATGGCGATGTCCATCGCGGTGCCGCCGATGCCGGCGCTGCCCTGGTGCAGGAGGACCTTGGCGTGCTGCATCGTGTACCGCTTGCCCCTCGTGCCGGCCGAGAGCAGGAACTGCCCTGCGCTGTAAGCCATTCCGAGATTCACGGTGACCACGTCGTTGGGCACGGCGCGCATGCAGTCGCGGATGGCGAGCATCCCCGGCACCGAGCCACCCACCGAGTTGACGAGCAGCCGGATGTCGGCGGTGGGGTCCTCGGCGCTGAGCACGAGGATCGCCGTGCACAGCCGGTTGGAGTTGCGCTCCTCCAGCGGCTCTCCGAGCAGCAGCGTCCGCTCGGCGTACAGCCGCCGGTACAGCTCGGCATCGAGACCCGCTGCCGGGTCGGTTCCGTTCTCGCTCATGCCTCAAACGATCGGATGACGCATGCCTGGCAGGGAAGCCCGCGCTGCCGTGAGCAGCGCCCCGCCGCTCCCGGCAGCGAGTCGTCCTGGGTAGGACTCCCGATGCCGTCCGGGGGTCGGACAGTACGGCTTGCCGTCGTGGACACCGGGACGGAATACCCAGGTGCTCGTCCAGTGAAGTGCCGATGTGACCGGCCTGACCACGTGTTTCGCTGTGGGACATGGACATCAAAGAGGTCGTCGTCGTCGCTCTCCTCGTGTCGAGCCTGTTCGCGACCGCGCTCGGTGCACCGGTGGTCATGGCCCGCTGGGCAGCGCGGAGCCAGGCGCTGCGGGCGGAGCAGGTGATGCAGCAGGTGCTTCCGGGCGAGCACGTGCTCGGCGTCGCACTGGGTCGTGCGCGTCGTCCGCTGCCGGTGACCGGCGCCATGGTGGTGCTGGGCATCGTGGCGGTCGTCGCGGCGCACTCTCTCGGTACCGCTCAGAGCGCGGTCGTGGCGATCGGTGTCGTCGCCGTGCTTCTCATCACCCACCGCCGTGTGCTCGTGGCGGCCACGCCGGAGGAGGTCGTCGTCATCGAGACGACCCGCGACCTGGAACCGGTGGCCGTTCTCGGCCGTATCCCTCTGACCGAATGGCAGCCGACCCACGGATGGGGTGCGACCAGCCACCCGGTCGGGGACCTCGACATCGTGGTCGTCGGTACGGCGCTCGGCCACCACCTCGTCGCCGACACGATGCGGAACGACCTCGCGGCGGCCGCCACCGAGCCGCCCGAGATGCAGGACGCGACGTTCAGGTGAGGGTGAGGGTGGTGGCGTCGTCGGCGACGTCGACCTTCACCGTGTCGCCGTCGCGCACGTCGCCCGCGAGCAGGGCGCGAGCCAGCCGGTCGCCGACCTCGCGCTGCACCAGCCGGCGCAGCGGCCGCGCACCATACGCGGGGTCGTACCCCTGCTCCGCGAGCCAGGCCCGCCCGGCATCGGTCACCTCGAGGGTGATCCTCCGGTCGTGCAGCCGCGTCGCGAGCGCCCGCACCTGGAGGTCGACGATCCGCGCGAGCTCGTCGGTCGAGAGCGGATCGAAGACGACGACCTCGTCGAGCCGGTTGACGAACTCCGGCTTGAACGCCGCCCGTACCTCGGCCATGACGGCCTCGCGCTTGGCACCGGGGTCGAGCGTGGGGTCGACGAGGTACGAGGACCCCAGGTTCGAGGTCATGACGAGGATGACGTTGCGGAAGTCGACGGTGCGGCCCTGGCCGTCGGTGAGGCGGCCGTCATCCAGCACCTGGAGGAGGATGTCGAACGTCTCCGGGTGCGCCTTCTCGACCTCGTCGAGCAGCACCACGGAGTACGGCCGGCGGCGCACCGCCTCGGTGAGCTGGCCACCCTCCTCGTAGCCGACGTAGCCGGGTGGGGCGCCGATGAGCCGGGCCACCGCGTGCCGCTCGGAGTACTCGGACATGTCGAGTCGCACCATGGCGCGCTCGTCGTCGAAGAGGAAGTCGGCGAGCGCCTTGGCCAGCTCGGTCTTGCCGACGCCGGTCGGGCCGAGGAAGAGGAAGGACCCGGTTGGCCGGTCGGGGTCGGCGACGCCCGCGCGGGAGCGGCGCACGGCATCCGACACCGCGCGCACGGCCTCGGTCTGGCCGATCAGCCGCGAGCCGATGATGGACTCCATCGAGAGCAGCTTCTCGGTCTCGCCCTGGAGCAGGCGGCCGGCAGGGATGCCGGTCCACGCCGAGATGACCTCGGCGATGTCGTCTGCGCCGACGCGCTCCTTGACCATGAGGTCGCTCGTGTCGATCACCGACTCGGCCTGCTGCGCCGCCTCGAGGTCCTTCTCGAGCGCGGGGATCTCGCCGTAGAGCAGGCGCGAGGCTCCCTCGTAGTCGCCCTCGCGCTGCATCCGTTCGGCGCGGGTGCGCAGGTCGTCGAGGCCGGCCTTGAGCTCGCCGACCCGGTTCAGCCCGGACTTCTCGGCCTCCCAGCGGGCGGTGAGCGCGGCGAGCTCCTCCGAGCGGTCCGCGAGGTCGGCGCGCAGCCGCGCCAGCCGCTCGACGGAGGCGTCGTCGGTCTCCTTGGCGAGGTGCAGCTCCTCCATCCGCAGCCGGTCGACGGCCCGGCGGAGGACGTCGATCTCGACCGGGCTGGAGTCGATCTCCATCCGCAGCCGGGACGCCGCCTCGTCGACGAGGTCGATCGCCTTGTCGGGCAGCTGCCGGCCGGTGATGTAGCGGTCGGACAGGGACGCGGCCGCGACGAGCGCGGTGTCCTCGATCTCGACCTTGTGGTGCGCCTCGTAGCGCTCCTTGAGGCCGCGGAGGATGGCGACGGTGTCCGGGGCGCTCGGCTCGCCGACGAAGACCTGCTGGAAGCGCCGCTCCAGAGCAGCGTCCTTCTCGATGTGCTCGCGGTACTCGTCGAGGGTGGTGGCGCCGACGAGGCGCAGCTCGCCGCGGGCCAGCATCGGCTTGAGCATGTTGCTCGCGTCCATCGCGGACTCACCGGTCGCGCCGGCACCGACCACGGTGTGCAGCTCGTCGATGAAGGTGACCACCTGGCCGTCGGACGAGGCGATCTCCTCCAGCACGGCCTTGAGCCGCTCCTCGAACTCGCCGCGGTACTTCGCGCCGGCGACCATGGCGCCGAGGTCGAGGGCGACGAGCCGCTTGTCGCGCAACGACTCCGGCACGTCGCCGTCGACGATGCGCTGGGCCAGCCCCTCGACGACCGCCGTCTTGCCGACGCCCGGCTCGCCGATGAGCACCGGGTTGTTCTTCGTGCGGCGGGAGAGCACCTGCACGACCCGGCGGATCTCGGCGTCGCGCCCGATCACCGGGTCGAGGCGGCCGTCGCGGGCGGCCTGGGTGAGGTCGGTGCCGTAGGTGGCCAGTGCCTCGCCGTCCTCGGTGGGTGTAGCGCTGGTGACCTTCCGCCCGCCGCGCAGCTGCTCGATCCGTGCCTCCATATCGGCGGCGCCGCGCTTCTCGACGGCGGCGAGGTGGCCGGTCTCGGCGAGCGCGAGCAGGAGCAGGTCGAGCGCGAGGTGGGTGTCGCCCTTGGCGCGCATCAGCGTGTCGGCCTGCTGGAGGACGGCGAGCGACTCGCGCCCGAAGGTCGGCGGCTGGGCCGTGGCACCGCTCGTCGTCGGCAGCGCCCGCAGCCGCGCGTCGGCCTGGCCGAGCACGTGCGCAGCTCCGGTTCCAGCTGTGGTGAGCAGCGCGTCGGCGAGCGGGGTGTCGAGCTGCACGGCGGCGCTGGTGAGGTGGTCGGGGGTGATCTCGGCGTGGCCGGCGCTCTGGGCGGCGCGCTGGGCGAGTGCGAGCGCTTCGGCGACCTTGGCGGTGGGGTTCAGCTCCATGTCGGACCTTCGGGACGTGCGGGAACGGTGGTCACTCGGGGCAACCGGGCTAGAGTTGAGCCTATTCCGCTCAACTTCGTCGAGGCGGCCGTCACACCCGGGTGAGCGGATGATGCGGGCCGGGTGGCAGCGCGACGGCGATCGGGTCGCCCTCGCACACCGACCCGGTGCGCGACACGATCGCCATGACGCCGGCGAGCCGCTCCACCGCTCCGTCGTCGCCGGTGCGGACGAGCTGCTTCAGCAGCCCCGGCTGGAACCCGTCGATCTGCCGGCAGGGGTTGCGCAGGCCGGTGACGGTCACGGTGGCGCCACCCACCGTCATCCGCGTGCCGACCGGGAGCCCGAGCAGGTCGACTCCGCGCGTGGTGACGTTCTCGCCGAGCTGGCCGGGCCGCACCTCGAACCCTGCGGCGGCGAGGGTGTCGAAGAGCTCGGCGTGGAGGAGGTGGACCTGTCGCAGGTTCGGCTGCGAAGGGTCGGCCGCGACCCGGCTGCGGTGCTTGACCGTGACCCCGGCGTGCGCATCCCCCTCGACCCCCCACCCCTCGACGAGCCGGATGCCGCGGACGGTGGTCTTGCTGAACGCGTGGGTGTCGCTGGCATGCACGGCGACGACTTCAGGACTCATGGTCAGGAGTCTGTCACCGCGCGGAGCGTCAGCAGGTGCGCGACAGGTCGGCCGCCTCGTCGTCGGGTGCCACGCTCGGGCTGCTCGACGGCGACGAGGACGGCTCCGGATCGGGGTCGCTCGCCGTCGCACTCGGGGACGCGCTCGCCGACGGGCTGGCCGACGACTCACCGGCCCGGTCGAGCGAGTCCTCGACGAGGTCACGGATCTCGTCGAAGTCGGGGTTCGCCGGGGGGACGACGTCGCTGGTGAGCGGCAACGACCGGATGCCGCCACCGTCCTGCACGCGAAGCACGAGGTCGACCCACGCGGCGAGCTCGCCCTCGGGAAGCTGCACCTCGAGGTTGTCGCGGAGCGCGCCGGCGATCTGGGGGTATCGGGCGAGCAACGAGACCGGGTCGGCCTGCTCGATGAGCGCGCCGGCGACGCAGCGTTGCCGCCGCATCCGGTTGAAGTCGTCACTGCCGGCACGCGACCGCGAGTACCAGAGCGCGCCCCGGCCGTCGAGCCGTTGCAGCCCGGGCTCGATCCACTCCTCCTTGTCGCCGGTCCACCTGATGCCGCCGCCGGGACGCTGAGAGCAGTTGACGCACACCCGCTGGGTCACGTTGACCTCGACGCCGCCCATGGCGTCGACCAGGGCCTCGAAGCCCTTGAGGTCGACCACGACCGACCGGTCGATGTCGAGGCCGGTGATCTCGCCGACCACGTCGACCGTCGTCGTCAGACCCGGGTTGGGGTCGCCGGGGAAGAGGTCGGCGCGGTCGACGGCGAGCGTCCACACCCCGTTCATCAGGCACTCGTCACCGCAGTCGTACCCGTCGGGCCACTCCTCGTACAGCGGGTTCGACTCGGGGAACGGCACGTTCTCGAGGTTTCGCGGGATGCCGATGAGCAACGTGTCTCCGCTGCGAGGGTCGATGCTCACCACCATCATCGAGTCGGTGCGTACACCGGTACGACCCTTGCCGGCGTCGGAGCCGATGAGCAGGGTGTTGACCCGGGCCGTGCCCTCCCACTCGCTGCGACCCCCGGCCTGGCCTCCCGGGCCGGCGACGACGACGTCGTCGACCAGCGCGGCCTGGACCTCGAGGTAGCGCACGGCCACCCCGGCCGGTGCCGCCACGGCGAGGCAGGCGACGAGTGTGACCAGGACCCGCGGCACCCGCCCCCGGCGGCGGCGCGGCCAGTGCTGCCCGGCGGTGAGGACGATCGTGGCGGTCCACACCAGCGCCACTGCGACGACGACGACGCCGATCAGCCGCAGCGCGTCGGGGTCGACGGCGATACCGAGCGCCGAGCGCACCACGCCGCCCTCGAGCACCTGCCACCCGGCATACCCGATCGCGCCGAGGAACGCGAGGAGGACGACCGCACCGACGACCCGCCACCGGGTGCGCAACAGACCGGCACCGGGCAGGACCATGGCGAGTAGCACCCGACGGTAGAACCGCGGCACCGCGGCATCCTCCTGGCGGCGCGCAGCACGGGTCGGCGGCAGGTCGTCACCCGGCGACGGCCGGGCCCCTGCCGACGACGCGCGCCTGTCGACCGACATCGAGCTCCTCCCGGCGGGTGTGCACGTGCCCAGTGCGGCCGGATGGCGCATGACCCACCTCACGCCAGCGTATCCCGGAGCCGGCTCTCGCCGGCGTCGGCTCGTGGAGTGCGCCTGACGCCCTCCTGTCGCCAGGCTGTGGTGCGATAGAGCGGTGACGACGACGTACGAGACGACGGCATCCCCGACCTCGGCCGACCGGCGGCGACAGCTGGCGGTCACGGCGGCCGAGGTCATCGGAGCCGGCGGATGACGCCCGGCACCGCGCAGACGACGGGCCCGCCGGTCGTGCCGCCGGTCTCGGTCGGGATGGTGCTGCGGCCGCAGGTCGGCATCGAGCACCACCCGGCGCTGGTGGTGCAGGCCGGCGCGGCCGGGCTGGACGAGGTCTGGCTCTGGGAGGACTGCTTCCTCGCCGGCGGCATCGCCGCATCGGCCACCGCACTCGCCGCGGACGTCGCCTCCCAGCTGCGAGTCGGGCTGGGGCTCATGCCGGTTCCGCTGCGCAACCCGGCACTCGCCGCGATGGAGGTCGCGGCGCTGGCGCGGCTGCATCCGGGCCGGTTCGTGCCCGCGTTCGGGCACGGGGTGCTCGACTGGATGGCGCAGGTCGGCGCGCGCGCCGGGTCCCCGATGACGCTGCTCGAGGAGTACGTGCGCGCCGTGCGGGCGTTGCTGCACGGCGCGGAGGTCACCGCCGACGGGCGGTACGTGCACCTCGACGGCGTCGCGCTCGACGACCCGCCGGCCCAGCCGCCGCCGGTGCTCGTCGGTGGCCGCGGGCCGAAGACCCTCGCACTCGCCGGAGCGGTCGCCGACGGGGTCGTGCTCGACACGGGCACCACGCCGGAGGTCGTGCGGCAGGCGATGACGCAGGTGCAGCGGGGACAGGAGGGTGGCACCGATCGCGACGCACCCAGCGGAACGGACCCGGACACCCATAGCCCGGATGACGACCCGTTCCAGATCGTCGTGTTCCTGCCGGCCGGGATGGACGCCGGTCAGGAGGAGCGGGTGCACGCCGACGTCGCCGCGTTCGGCACCCCGACCGGCGCCGCGTCCGTGGCCGGGAGCGGCGTCGACGGTGTGGCCGCCCGGGTGGCCGAGCTGGCCGCTGCCGGCGCGACGACGGTCTGTCTCCAGCCGGCCGGGGACGAGCCCGACCTGCCCGCCTACGTCGAGGCGGCCGGCCAGGTCGCCGCCGCGGTCCGCGCGGGCTGACCTGCCGGTCGCGCGGGCTGACCTGCCGGTCGCACGTCATCCGGTACCGAGGACGTGCTCGAAGACTCGAGGGGCGTGAGACCCCCGCGGCCGGCCGCCTCGGCGCACGATGGGTGGATGACCCACACCTCGCAGGCACTGTCATCGCTGTCCTCCCGTGCGGCCGTCGCCCGGCGTACCGCGTTGGCCGCCGCAGCGGCCTCGGCGGTCACCGTGATGGCACGACCCGCCGCGGCCACGGGACGCGACCCGTTCCCCGACACCATCGCCCTGCCGGACGGCATCCGACCGGAAGGCATCACCTCGGGCCCGGGGACCCGCTTCTACGTCGGCTCGCTCGCCGACGGTCGCCTCGTCGCGGGGGACCTGCGCACCGGCACGGTCGGCACGCTGCTGCCCGGCGCATCCGGTCGTAGTCTGCGAGGGTTGTTCTGGGACAAGCGGTCCGGGCTGGTCTGGGCCGCGGGCAGCGTCGGCACCGAGGGCCACGTGTGGGCGGTCGACGGCCGCACCGGCGCGGTCGCCAGCGACACCGTCGTCCCGGGGTCGGTCTTCCTCAACGATCTCGTCGTCACGCGCGACGCGGTGTGGGTCACCGACTCACGGGTCGACCGGCTCACCGTCATCCGCCTCGACCGGCGAGGCCGGGCCACGGATGACGCACCGGCCTTCGTCGCGCTGGGCGGTGCGTGGCCGGCCGGTGACGGCAGCGGCATCAACGCCAACGGCATCCGGCAGCTGCGGGACGGGTCCGCCGTGCTCGACAACAGCCGGGTCGGCGGCCTGTGGCAGGTCGACCCGGCCACCGGTGCGGCGACGGCGATCCCGGTGCTCGGCGGCCCCGGCATCGTCGGCGGCGACGGCCTCGAGCTCGACGGCCGCACGCTCTACGTCGTGCGCGGCAGCGGACCCGACCAGGTGGCGGTCACCGACCTGCGGCGCCGTGGTGACGGCTGGGTCGCGCGCTGGCGTGGGGCGCTCACCGACGACACCCTCGACGTGCCGGCGACCGCGACGGTCGCCGCCGGCTTCGTCTGGGCCGTCAACGCCCGCTTCGGCGTCGCGAACCCCGACACCGCCAGCTACTCCGTCACTCGCCTCGACCCGCGCTGACCGTCACCACGACCGACGACGGGGCCGATCCGCTCACATCCCCGAGCGAGCCGACGAACAGGCGGTGCACCGGGCGGTAGCGGCGGGCGGCCGCGTCGATTCGGTCGTCGCGGATGTCGCCGTCCTGCCGGTCGGGTCGGCGACCATCGACCAGGTCCGACCCTCACCTGGATGGTCCTGACCAAGATCGCGCGTCATCCCGGGCCGATCGGATCGGCACATCGTGTCAACTTGCTGTATGACACAGACGCCGTCGAGAACCGGTGAGACCGAGACCAGGCTCAAGCGCGGCGTCACCCCGCTGCTGCTGTTCTTCTTCATCGTCGGCGACACGCTCGGCGCCGGCATCTACACGCTCGTGGGGAGCATGGCGCAGGACGTCGGCGGCGCCATCTGGCTGCCGCTCACGCTCGCCCTGGTGCTGGCACTGCTCACCGCGGGCACGTACGCCGAGCTGATCACCAAGTACCCGCACGCCGGTGGAGCCGCCCGGTTCGCCGAGCGGGCGTTCGGTCGGCCGTTCGTCACGTTCCTCGTCGGGTTCCTCATGCTGTCGTCGGGCATCACGACGGCGGCGGCGCTGGCCAACGCCTTCGCCGGCGAGTACCTCCAGGAGCTGGTCGACCTGCCCGCGGTGCCGGTGACGCTGTTCTTCATCGCGCTCCTCGTCGCGGTCAACCTGCGTGGCGTGCGGGAGTCCCTCGGCGCCAACGTCGGCGCGACCGTCATCGAGATGACCGGGCTCGTCGTCATCATCGTGGTCGCCGCCATCGTGGTCGGCCGCGGTGACGGTGATGCGGGCCAGGTGACCACCTTCGCCGACGGCATCTCGCCGATGGAGGGCGCTTTCGCCGCGACCATCACGGCCTTCTTCTCCTTCCTCGGCTTCGAGGCCGCGGCCAACATGGCCGAGGAAGTGAGGAACCCGAGCCGGGCCTACCCGCGCGCCCTGTTCGGAGCGCTGCTGACCGCCGGTGTCATCTACATGCTCATCGCCATCGGCGCCGTCCTCGTCGTGCCCATCGACCAGCTGGCGAGCTCCGAGGGGCCGCTGCTCGAGGTGATCGACGCCTCCGGGGTCGCGTTCCCGTCCTGGCTGTTCGCGTCGATCGCCCTGGTCGCCATCGGCAACGGCGCCCTGCTGTTCATGGTGATGGCCAGTCGCGCGACCTACGGCCTGGCCGAGGCCGGCCTGCTGCCGCGGGTCTTCGGCCGGGTCGCGCCGACGCGACGCACACCGTGGGTGGCGATCCTGGTCATCGGCGCCATGACGATGGTGATGAGCTTTCTCGGCGACGTCGGCACGCTCGCAGACACCACGGTGCTGCT